>NZ_JBFAET010000135.1:0-24775 GCF_040642095.1 Streptomyces sp. NPDC020362 | reverse complement strand
TTTTGCCACAAACCCCCCTAAAAAACAAACCGTCTGCGGGGTCAAACCCCCACCTGCGGGTGGGGCCGCGCGCGTCCCCCACACCGCGCGCGCGCCGCACAACCGACACGGGCCCGCACAACCGACACGGGCCCGCACGACCGACACGGGCCCGCACAACCGACACGGCGACGCGAGCCCACACGACCGACACGAGCCCGCACAACCCACACAAGCCCGCACGACCGACACGGCGACGCGAGCCCACACGACCGACACGGGCCCGCACAACCCACACAAGCCCGCACGACCGACACGGCGACGCGAGCACGCGCGAGCCGCACAACCCGCGCGCAGCCCGGCGGAGCAGCCGCCGGCCGCGCACATCCCCGACCTCTCCCGACGAACGGACCGAACCCCCGATGACCGTCCTTCTCTGGATCCTGGGCATCCTCGCCCTCCCCGTGGTGATCGCCGCCGTGTGGTTCACCGGCGTGTTCGTGAAGGAGCTGTTCTCGCCGAGCCCTCCGGGCGCCGACGAGGCGGCCGACGCCGCGGAGCGGCTCGGTCTGCTGCCCGCCGAGCGGCAGGACACCGAACACGCCGCACCGCTGCCCGCGCCGTGGGCCGAGGCCCTCGCCGCGGTGCGGGGCGGCGACTGGCAGCCCGCCGCCGAGGCGCTGCGCGGCATCGGCCGGGACTGGGAGCGCCGTACGACGCTCTCCGGGCTGCTGGGCACGCTCGCGGCCGAGGACGACGCCTGGCTGCTCGCCTGGGAGGCCGCGCGCCCCGATGACCCTGACGCGGCCGTGGTCAGGGCACAGAGCACGGTGTACCTGGCCTGGGAGCTGCGGGGCGCGAAGATGGCCCGGTACACGACCCAGGAGCAGTTCGAGGGCTTCCACCGGACGCTGGCCGGCGCACGCGAGGAGATCGCGCGGGCGGCCGCCCTCAACCCCGACGACCCCACGCCGTACATCACGGAGATCTGGGTGGCGCTCGGCCTCGGTCTTCCGCACGCGGAGATGGACAAGCTCTGGGCGGAGATCACCACGCGCGCCCCGCACCACTTCGGGGCCCACTACTCGGCCCTCCAGTACTGGTGCGCGAAGTGGCGGGGATCCGAGCAGCAGGCGTTCGACTTCGCCGAGCGCGCGGCGGCCGATGCTCCGCTGGGCAGTCTGCTGTCGGCGCTGCCGCTCGTCGCGCACTTCGAGCACGACGAGTCGACCGACGTCGCGGCCGACAGCACGCCCGAGATGGTGGCCCGGGTCGACGCGGGCCTCGCGGACGCGGCGGCCGCCGACCCCGAACACCCCGGCCTGGCGCAGCTGCGCCACCTGCTGGCGTTCTATCTCCACCTCCAGGACCGGCACGAGGCCGCGCTGGAGCAGTTCAAGCTGGTCGACGGGTATGTGGACGCACTGCCGTGGAGCTACCGGGGCGACGAGTCGGCGGCGTACTACTGCCGGGTACGCAACGAGACGGTGCAGGCGGTGACGGGCGGGGCCTGACCGGAGTTCGGCGCACGACCCGGCCGTCGTAGAGCGTGCCGGCCCGGTGCGGCCGGCCCCGCCCCTCCCCCGGCGAACCGCCCACCGATCGGGCGCGCGGGGGGGGGCCGTTCGCATCGTCCGGAGGTTCCGCCCGGCACCTGCCGCCTTTGCCGACGCCGTCGACGACATGCCGTCGACGGCAAGGCACGTCAGTGGTGGTGGCCGTGCCGGCCGAGGGTCTCCACGGGGGTCGCGCCGGGGCGGGTCCACTGCGGCACGGGGCGGCTGGTCGGGCCCCAGGTGGCGTTCCCGTCCGCGTCCGAGCGCCAGGACCAGCACGCGCTGCCGCCTTCGGGCCGGCCCTCGGGGTTGTCCTCCCACGCCTCGCCACGGCCGTGGGGCGTCATGTCGAGCAGGCCCAAGGACCCGTTGACCCGTTCGTTGCCACGGCCCGTCGTGGAGTAGGTGAGGAACACGCGGTCGCCGTCGCGCAGGAAGCAGGTGATGTAACCCATGTCGCCGCCGACCGGCGCCTCCACGTCGCGCACCGAGTACCAGGGCTGGGTGTAGCCCATGAACTCGACGTAGGAGGCCACCTCGTCCCAACGGCCCGTGGTCAGGATGGCGAACGAGACGCCGCGGGCGTTGAGGTAGACGGCGTCCTTCAAGTGCCAGGCCGTGGTGGTGCAGCCCTCGCACTGCCCCTGGTGCGGCGCGCCGTCGTACCACATGTGCTTGTAGACCACGAGCTCGTCGCGGCCCTGGAACAGGTCCAGGAACGGGACCGGGCCGTCGGGTCCGACCACCTCGACCGTCCCGTCGAGCTCCACCATCGGCAGCCGGCGGCGGGCCGCGGCGAGTGCGTCGCCCTCGCGGGTGTGGGCCTTCTCGCGGAGCAGGAGCTCGTCGCGGGCGGTCTGCCAGGTGGCCAGGTCGACGACGGGCGGGCGGCCGGGCAGCGCGGTGGTCGGGTCACTCGGTGTGTTCGTCATCGCGTCCTCCGTGGTGTCTCGTGCCGGGCAGCGTCGTACGACGCCCCACGACGGTCACCGGTACAGACTCGCGCGCCGGCCGGAAATCATCGCGGCAGCCGGCGCCCGCGGCCGAGCCCGCACGGACCACGTCGGGCCGACAGGTGCACGGACGCGCTCGGAGACCGGGTGGATCCCGGACGAAGCCCACGCGGCCACGGGCTTCTTGGCCTCATTCGACGCGCTGCAGCCATCCCCACCGGGGCGCCCGTGGCGCCGGAAACCCGCACCGTGCAGCGGCCGGCGCTTTCCGTGGCGGCGCAGGGCGGTCGAAAGCAAGTGGCCGCCCGAACCGGCCGACCGCACGCTGTACGCCGTGGAAGAACCGCAATGCGGGATCCGTGCGGCCCACGCGGAAACCACCGTCACCGTCCACCAGGCGTACTCCCCCGGGAATCGGCCTGCCCGCCGTCCACGAGGGCCGGTTCCCCGCCGCGTGGAAGCGGGACAGGATGACGTGGGTCATCGAGCCGCGTCCATGGACCCCGTCAGTGGGCGAACCCCGTCAACCGGCCTGGAAGATCCGGTTCAGGTGACGATTCAGGATCGCCGTTGCGGACTCCGGGCTGCGCTGGCCGACGAGGATGCTGGTGCCTAGTCCGGCCGACATGGCGAGCAGGCCGGCTGCTTCGTCTCTCGCGTCGATTCCAGGCCCGGTGAGATCGGCCTCCTGTGCCTGCCGGAGGAGCCCGGTGAGGGTGTCCTCGGCGGCATCGGGGTTCGCGATGAAGGGCTGGGCGGCCAGGGCCTCGTCGGTCACGGCCAGGACGGCGTACGAGGTGTAGAGGAGGTGGAAGGTGCGGCTTTCGTCATCGGTCGGCAGTGCCGCCATCAGAAGCGCCTCGATCACGGCGCGTGGGCCCGGACTGCTCCCGGCGGCTCGAACCCGGGCGGCGACCCGCTCCGAGAACCTCTCCGTCAGATGCTGCAGCCCGAAGAGCAACAGCTTCTCCTTGGTCTCGAAGTAGTACTGGACCAGCCGCAGTGACACGCCGGCCTCCGCTGCCACATCGCGCATCCCCACTGCGTGAAGCCCGCGCCGCCCCGCGACCCTGACGAGTGCCTCGGCGATCTCGGTTCGTCGTTGTGCATGGTCCACGCGTTTCGGCATCGGTTGCGCCTCTCGTCCGTCTGCACCGGTTGCTCGGCCCTTTTCATGATACAGCCGTATCAAATTCATGGTACGGTCGTATCACAACCGAGTTGTTGCCTCTGGAGGTGGCCTTCCGTGCCCGAGACCACGACCCGCGAACGCGTCCGGCCCGACGTAGGGCGGTATGTGAGCGACACCCTTCGCGAGCGTTACTTCTCCGCGTGCGACGCCCTCTACGCCATGGGTGCGCCGGCTGTCGCGCAGGAGGACGTGGAGACCAGCTTCGGGACGACGCACGTCTACCGGTACGGCCCCGACGATCCGGTCGGCGCCTCCCGCACCCCGGTGGTCCTGGTGCATGGCGCCGGCAGTTGCTCCGCGATGTGGTATCCGAACACTCCGGATCTCAGCGCCGAGCGCCCCGTGTACGCGATCGACACACCCGGCGACCCCGGCCGCAGTGTTCAGCGTGAACCCATTCACCAGCCCGAAGATGCCGCCCAGTGGCTGGACGAGACACTCGCCGGACTCGGCCTCGACCGCGTGCACCTGGTCGGTTCCTCCTATGGAGGATGGCTCACCCTGAATCAGGCACACCGCAGGCCCGCACGCCTCGCCTCGGCCACTCTGCTCGACCCCGGCGGCCTCGAGAAGGTCGGCCTGCGTTTCTTCGTCTGGATTTTCGTCAGCCTCTTCGCGACCTTCGCGCCCAAGGGGCTGCGCCCTCGGCTGGCGGCCTGGCTGGAGCAGCCGGTCCTCGTCGTGCCGCAGTTGCGCGCGATGATCAGAGCGGGCGTCCGCGCCTACCGCATTCGCCGCCCGGCTCCGCTGCCTCTGTCCGAGGAGGAACTGTCCACCATCCGCACCCCGCTCTATCTGGTGCTCGGCAAGCGAAGCCTCCTTGTGCATCCGGCGCGGCAAGTGGAGCGCGTTCCGCGGCTGATACGGGGCGCCCGGGCCGAGATCGTCTCGAACACGGGTCACGGGCCGCAGATCGACCACGCGGCCGAGGTCAACCGCCGGATCCTGGGTTTCATGGACTCGATCGGCTGACGGGCGCGGACCCGGGCGGGTCCCAGCCGCCCTCTCCGGTCCAGTGACCGTCTCCCGTCAAAGGGTTGTGGACACGGTCCGCGCAGCCGGTCTCGTCGCACACGGAGTTCACCCATCCGCACGTCTGCCTGCATGAACCACCACGTCCTGGTCACCCTGGGCCCCTCCCCGGACTTCGACACCGAAGGCACGTCAGCGCCGTTCGCTTCTGCGCAAGCTTTGAGGATGTCTTCGGCGCGGGGCGGCAGCAGCCCCGTACGGACTCGGCGTCCGTATCCAGGGCGCACGGCTGAACGCGGAACCGGGGCACATCTCACGGCCGACTGCCAGGTCGCGGCCCGAAGTGTGGATCATGGAGTGGTGGTGAAGTGGACCAAGGAGGCGGCTCCGGTGGAGCAGCAAGCGTGAACCGGCGCTTTCCCCGTACCAACAGGCCATGGGGGATCGACTCCTCGCCGCCCCCGTGGTGCCCGCGCCCGAGCCCTGGCGGCCCGTCTTCGAGTACGAGTACGGCGTCCCTGTCGGCGGACTTCTCGGCATCGGCTTCGCGTCGCACCCCGACAGCGGCATCGACCTGGTGATGGTCGTATCCCGCGACGGTCACGGCCTCTTCGACGCCGTCACCGGGGAGAAGATTGCCCGGCCCGCCGGCCGGCTGCGGCCCATGGGTCACCATGTGTGCCGGCCTCCCCCACAGGCGTGACCGGTCGGCCGGACCACCGGGTAACGGATGAGGCACGACGACTCCCGGCAGCAGCAAGATCCTTAGTGTCTCTGGCATGGACGGAATCGATGTTGCCAACGGAGTGGTGGGCGCCGTACTCGGCATGGTCTGCGCCGTGCTGTTCCAACAGCCGCTGCAGGACGCCTGGTACCGACTGCGCAAGCGCTCCACGACCGCGATTCGCACCATGCGACGGCAGGACGAGTCGGGGCCCGCCTGGCAGACGTTCTCGCTCGGGCCCCTGCGGACTTCCGCATTGATCGTCGAAGGCGACGGATCGTCTCCGGTGCCCCCGGAGGCCATCAACGTCCAGGTACTCGACGAAGAGGTGGTTCTGCCACCGGACATGGCCGACTGGCGGGACGAAATCGCCGAAGAGGGCGAGCGACTGCGGGCGGAGGGACGCACACCGCTGTGGAACGGTCCGCGCTACGCCGTCGAGTCCTTCGACATCTCCCGTACCCCTCTCGACGAGACGCCCGAAATCCACCTGAGGCTGCGCCCTACCGACTACTACACGTTCCTCGCCGCTCAGCAGCTGGACCGTAGGCTCTCCGACGGCGCCACGCCCCGGACCCGCTATCTGGATCCCGACGACCCACTGGCGGCCGTCCTTTCTCCAGTGCAGCTTCGCCGTCAATGTCGCCGTGGTCACGGCCGACGACATGCTCGTCGTGAGCCAACGCAGCAACCGGGTCCGCATGGCACCGGGTGTCTGGAACTCCTCCGTCAACGAGGGTCTTTCGAGGCACATCGATTCTTCGGGCAGAAGCGCACCCGACCTGCACGCCGTGGCCCGTCGCGGGATGCGGGAGGAGCTGTCCCTGGAGCCCCACGAATACTCTCTCGATCTCCTGGCCTTCGTCCTGGACGTGGACAAGCGCCACTGGAGCGGTCACTTCCATGCCAGGCTGAAGGACCTCTCGAGCACGGGTCTTCAAGCGCGCATGAGCCGCGGTGTCGCCGATCGCTGGGAACACCAGACCATCGACTACGTTCCCTTCCGTCCGGCGACAGTGGTCAAGTACATGCTGCGGACCAATCGCATCCACCGCTGGGCACCCCTGGCTCCGTCCCTCTTCCATCTCTCCCTCGTGCACGCATACGGCCGCACGCTTGTCGAGCGGGTGGAGGCACAGGTCCTGCGCCGCCTGTGATTCGTCCACCGGCCGACGGTGAGGGCTCATCGGACGTTGGACGGTGCAGTCACGCTGACTGTGCCGTGAGCGCGGGTGCGCCTCAGGTTCAGTTGGCTCTGGCGTCTCCTGCCCCGTCGGCGCAGCTCCCGTGGAGGGCTGAGCCGTGCGACACCAACGGCTCTGCCGCGAGGATGGTGACCCGCTTGCGCGCCCTGCTCAGCGAGAGCCGAGGCCGACAGTAGGGAAGAATGGGACTCCCGCGCCGGGTGAGGTGGTGGCGATGCCCGCTTGGCATCTGCGTGACTATCACGACGACGATCTCGACCAGGCCATCCAGATCTGGGACCAGAGCCGCCTGACCGACGAGCACCGGGTGTTTCCGGTCTCCGAGGTGATGGCCGCGGCCAAGACCGGTCAGACGGCGGTGGTCGCAGTGGTCGGTGATCAACTGGTGGGCATGGCCGTGGCGCAGGCCTTCGGCAAGCGGGGGTGGATCCTCCTGGTGGCCCTCGCGTCCCGATGGCGCGAGCGCGGGATCGGAAGTGCTCTCCTCACCGAGCTGGAACGGCGCCTGCGGGCCCTGGGCGTGCGCCACGTCAGCGCGCTGCTGCCTGCCAGTGCCGCTGGGACGAAGGCCCTGGAGAACTCCGGCTACCGGTTCCGCGACGACCTGACCTACTACGAGAAGATCGAGCCGCCCGGAACCGCCGACGCCGACGTCCTCGCGGCGCTGGGCGGCCGCATGCTGCCCGACGGGCTCTGGGACGCCATGGCCGGCATGGAGCGGGAGAAGCAGATCGTCGAACGCCGCGTCGTGCTCCCGCTGACCGAGCCGACGCTGGCCGACCGCTACGGCGTCGCCCCGCCCAAGGCGATCATCCTGTTCGGCCCGCCCGGCACCGGAAAGACCAGTTTCGCCAAGGCGGTGGCCTCGCGGCTCGGGTGGCCGTTCGTGGAACTCTTCCCCTCCCGGCTCGCTGCCGACACGAGCGAGGGGCTGGCCGTCGCGCTGCGGGAGGCCTTCGCGGACCTGGCAGAACTGGACTCGGTGCTTCTCTTCATCGACGAAGTCGAGGAGATCGCCGGTGCGCGCTCCGGAAAGGCGGTCGATCCCGGGCACGGAGTGACGAACGAACTGCTCAAACTCATCCCCCTCTTCCGCGAGCACGACGCGCGCCTGCTGGCCTGTGCCACCAACTCGGTCCGCTCTCTCGACGCGGCGTTCCTGCGACCGGGCCGGTTCGACTACGTCATCCCCATCGGCCCTCCGGACCCCGCCGCCCGCGCGGCGATCTGGGCCCGCTATCTCAGGGCCTGCGCCGACTCCGTGGATGTCGGCCAACTGGTCGAGGCCAGCGAGCTGTTCACCCCGGCCGACATCGAATTCGCCGCCCGCAAGGGCGCACAGGCCGCATTCGAGCGCGAAGTCACGCATCGCGAGGGCCGACCGGCCACCACCGAGGACTACATGAGCGCCATCGCCGACACCCGGCCGACTCTCACCACACAGATGATCGAGAAATTCGCCGAGGACATCGACACGTACAGTCGGCTCTGAGACCGATGCGGATGCCCGACCGATCGACGGGAGAGAGACGTGGGACGTGGTCCCCGAGGCGTATCGCCGGCAGTCCCGGAAGAGGAACCCGGCGGGCCACTGCGGCCCGGGCGGGACGGGAGCCGGGCCCAGCAGGACGGGAGCCGGGCCCAGCAGGACGGGGGCCGAGCCGAGCGGGACGGGGGCCGAGCCGAGCGGGTCAGGGGCCGAGCCCAGCAGGACGGGGGCCGAGCCGAGCGCCCGGTTCGGTACGAAGTGGAGCGCGTCCTGCCGGGCGGGCCCGGCGCAGGCCTGGTCGGATGACCGACGACGTGCGGATGTCCGCGTTCGGTGACCGCCGCGTCGGCGAGTTCAGCTTCCGGGAGCACCTGGAGATGATCCGGACGCGGCCGGGCATGTACGGCCTGGACGGCTCCTACGGCCCCTACGTCACCTACCTCTACGGCTACGACGCAGGCACGCGCGACAGCGCGCTGCTCGGCTTCCGGGAGTGGCTGCTCCTGAAGCTGGGGCGTCGCAGCAGCTTCGTGTGGTCGCGCCTCGTGACGGAGCTGGTTCTTCCGGAGGTCTGTCCCGGTGCCTCCTTCAGAGATCTGGACGACAGGCAGAACGAGGTGGCCGTCGAGGCACTGTTCGGGCTCCTCGGGGAGTTCCTCCATGCCCGCGATGCCGAGCGGGACGGACTGCGGAGAATCTTCCGCGACTACTCGCTCCGCTTCCGCGACTGAGCGGTGGGCCGACGAGGCCGACGACCGCGATCGCCCGGATCCGTACCGTCGCAAGGATCCGTACCGTCCGCCGGATCCGTACCGTCCGCCGCTTCGGGGCTGCCGGCCCGATCCGTGCCGTCGGCCGGAACCGTGCCGTCGGCATAGACGACCAGCGTCTGTTCGAGCTGTTCGGCCAGGTGGAAAGCGGTGTACGCGTACTCGACGACTCCACGGTGGGGGTGGCGCAGCCGCTTGCGGCCGCTGTGCCGGGGCTGCACCTCGTACCGGGGCCACCAGCTCCGCGCTTCCTCGCTGCCCTCGTTCAGCTCGTCGACGAGCCGGGAGTAGCGCGGGTCGTCCGGGTGACGTTCGGTGAGGGTCCTCAGCCGGGCGAGCAGGCCGCGTGCCTCGGGCTCCCAGTCGACCAGGACCTCCCTGGCCACGGGATCGAGGAACACCCAGCGCACGAGGTTGGGCGGCCGGTCCGCCCCGGTGACGAGCCCCGGGAACAGTTCGTCGGCCGCCTCGTTGTGGCTGAGCACGTCGTAGGTGCCGTCGATGATGTACGCCGGGCTGGGCTGGAGCAACAGGGGGACGGCTGCAGCCTCGGCGGGGAGCCGCGTGCGTTCCTCGGCCTCGGCCGCGGGGGCGTGGCCGGCGAGCCGCAGGAGATGGCCGCGCTCGTGCGCATCGAGCCGCAGAGCCGTGGCCAGGGCGGTCAGTACCTGTTCGGAGGCGCGGATCTCGCGTCCCTGCTCCAGGTACGTGTACCAGGTCGCGCTGATACCGGCGAGCAGGGCGAGTTCCTCCCGGCGCAGTCCCGGGGTCCGTCGGCGTCCGGTGCGGGGCAGGCCGACCTCGTCGGGGGTGAGGCGTTCTCTCCGGCTGCGCAGGAACGCACCCAGCCGGCGGCTTCGGTCCGGCTGTACAGGCATGAGGCTGCCACCTCTGGTTCCAGAATAAATGCGGTCTGGATACCAGGCTAAGGCTCCCGAAGACTGCTGTGCGAGCACAGGCTGCGGCCGCCGGCACTGCCCGCCGCTGCCGAGAACCGAGAGGACGACGTCATGACCGGAATCAAGGGCAAAGTGGTGGCGATCACCGGGGCGAGCGGAGGCATCGGCGAGGCCACCGCGCTGCTGCTGGCCGAACGGGGCGCGCGCCTCGTCCTCGGCGCGCGCCGTACCGATCGCCTGGCGGATCTGGTGGACCGGATCGAGAAGGCGGGTGGCGCGGCCGTGCAGATCCGCACCGACGTGACCCGGCGGGACGATCTGAAGGCCCTGGTCGCGCTGGCCCTGGAGCGCTTCGGCCGGCTCGACGTGCTCGTCGGCAACGCCGGGTCCGGGACCATCTCGCCCCTCGACGATCTGCGTGTCGACGAGTGGGACCAGATGGTCGACGTCAATGTGAAGGGTGTGCTGCACGGAATCGGCGCCGCGCTGCCGGTCTTCCGCGCGCAGGGCGCCGGCCACTTCGTCACCACGGCCTCCACGGCCGCCTTCCGCATCGTGCCGAACATGGCCGTCTACGCCGGCACCAAGGTCGCGGTCCGGGCCATCTGCGAAGGACTGCGCCAGGAGGCCGGTGACGGTCTGCGGGTGACCGTCGTCTCGCCCGGTCCCGTCGCCACGGACTTCGCCGAGGCTTCCACGAACAGCCGGGTCAGAGCGCAGATCATGGAGATGCGGGACCGTATCGCCATCCCGCCCGAGGCCGTCGCCCGGGCGATCTCCTTCGCCGTCGAGCAGCCCGCCGGCGTCGACGTGAGCGAGATCGTCGTCCGCCCCACGGCCCAGGCCTGACGTCCGCCCCTCCGCCCGGGCCTGACGCTCGCCGTGTCCGGACGGACCGGGCGTGTGGGGTGCTGTCGGGGTCAGCGGTCAACGGACGGCAGACAGCAGACAGCAGACAGCAGACAGCAGACAGCAGTGTCACGGTCATCGAGGCGACGGTAATTGGCGCGACGGCACCGGCTCCTCCCCCGTACATTCGCCCCTCGCGAAGCTCGCGCTCGGACGCACAAGGGGAGGAACCGGGATGGCCGGTCATACGTTCCTGGTGGGCGGCGGCTGGAACGCCCCCGAGGTGTACGCACCGTTTCTGCGGGCGGCCGCGGGTGGAGGGGGCGGTCTGCCGCGGATCGGGTGCGTGATCGTCGACGAGGGTGACGGGCGGCGGCAGTTCGACCGGTACGCGGAGGCGCTGGGTAAGGCCGGGGCGTGTGTGCCCGTGCCGTTCTTCGTGCCGCTCGGCGGGCGGTTCGAGCCCGACGGCGTGCTGGACGGCGTCGACGGACTGCTGGCGTGCGGCGGGCTGACGCCCGCGTATCAGGAGGCGTTCGCCGGCTGCCTGGACCGGCTGCCGCGGCTGCTCGCCGAGCGCGGGATCCCGTACGCGGGGTTCTCCGCGGGTGCGACCGTCGCCGCGCGGCGGGCGGTGGTCGGCGGGTGGCTGCTGGACGGGGTGCCGGTGTGCCCGGAGGAGACCGGCGAGGACCTGGAGGAGATCGAGGTACGGGCGGGTCTGGGGCTCGTGCCGTTCGCGGTGGACGTGCATGCCGCGCAGTGGGGGACGCTGCCGCGGCTGGTCGCGGCGGTCGGGCGCGGGGCGGTGCCGTACGGCGTCGCCGTGGACGAGAACACCCTGCTGGAGGTGGCCGCCGAGGGGGCCCGGGTGGCGGGGCGCGGGCGCGTGCACGTCGTACGGCGCGGTGGGGACGCGGGCGTGACCGTGCGCTCGTACGCCACCGGGGAGACCTTCGGCCTGGACTGACCCCGGGCCCGGGCGCCACCCCCGGCCGGCCTCACTTCGGTGACCGACCGGGGTGCCCGGCCGGCCTCACTTCCGTGACCGGCCAGGGGTGCGAGTCATGCCCGGCCGGCCCGCCGCCTCACCCGCACCCCGCACTGCTGCTCAGCGCACCGGTGGCAGGCCGGGCGGTTCAGATGGTGGCGGTGTCGATGACGAAGCGGTAGCGGACGTCGCTGGCCCGCACCCGGTCGTACGCCTCGTTGACCTGGTCGGCCCGGATCAGCTCGATCTCCGCGCCCAGGCCGTGCTCGGCGCAGAAGTCCAGCATCTCCTGGGTCTCGGCGATGCCGCCGATGCCGGAGGTGCTGATGCTGCGGCGGTTGCCGAGCAGGGACTGGAGGACGATCTGCACCGGCTCCTCGGGGAGGCCGACGTTCACCATGGTGCCGTCCGTGCGCAGCAGGGACAGGTACGCGGCGAAGTCGAGCGGCGCCGAGACGGTGTTCAGGATGATGTCGAACGTGCCCGCCAGCTCCTCGAAGGTGTCCGGGTCGCCGGTGGCGTGGTAGTGATCGGCACCCAGCCTCAGGCCGTCGTCCTTCTTGCGCAGGGACTGCGACAGGACGGTGACCTCGGCGCCGAGCGCGTGCGCGATCTTGACGCCCATGTGGCCGAGACCGCCCAGACCGACGACGGCGACCTTCTTGCCGGGGCCGGCGTTCCAGTGCTTCAGGGGCGAGTACGTGGTGATGCCCGCGCAGAGCAACGGTGCGGCCACGTCCAGCGACAGCCCCTCGGGGATGCGGACGACGTAGTTCTCGTCGACGACGACCTTCTCGGAGTAGCCCCCGTAGGTGGGCTCGCCGTCCTTGCCGGTGTCGTTGTAGGTCCAGGTCGGGCCGCCCCTGAGGCAGTACTGCTCCAGGCCGGCCCTGCAGTTGTCGCACTCCCGGCAGGAGTCGACCATGCAGCCGACGCCCACCCGGTCACCGACGGCGTACCGCGTCACGCCGGAGCCGACCTCGGCGACGACGCCCGCGATCTCGTGGCCGGGGACCATCGGGAAGATGCCGGGCGCCCAGCCGTCCTGGGCCTGGTGGATGTCGGAGTGGCAGATACCGGCGAACTTGATGTCGATCAGGACGTCGAACTCGCCGACCGCGCGCCGCTCGATGGTGGTCCGCTCCAGCGGGGCCTTCGGTGCGGGTGCGGCGTAGGCAGCAACAGTGGTCATGCCGGGTTCTCCTAGCAGCGGTTTCGTGCCCGGTTGCCTTCCCACCGGGTACGTGGTCCAGCCTGCATCCGATCCACCTGCACCACCCAGTCCACGGGTTTGCGTACGACCGCTGTGCCTACCACTGGCGGGGTCAGGCTCATGGGCGTACGACCAGGTGACAGGGCCGATACTGACGTCATGGACGAACAGCCGGATGCGGCCGCGACCGGTCGGCCCCTGGACCGGCGGGCCGAGCTGAGCGAGTTCCTGCGCAGCCGGCGGGCCCGGCTGAAGCCGGAGGACGTGGGGCTGCCCGACTTCGGACGGCACCGCCGGGTGCCCGGGCTGCGCCGCGAGGAGCTGGCCCAGCTGGCCGGCGTGTCGGTGGCGTACTACACGCGGCTGGAACAGGGCAACGGACGGAACGTCTCGGCGGAGGTCCTGGACTCGATCGCCCGCGCGCTGCGGCTGACGGACGCCGAGCAGGCCCACCTCAGCCACCTGGCCAAGCCGAAGGCCCACAAGAAGAAGCCCGCGGCACGGCAGCAGCAGGTACGGGGGGCGCTGCGTCAGCTGCTGGACACCATGGACGGCGTGCCCGCGTACATCGCCGGCCGTCGCTCGGAGATCCTCGCCTGGAACCCGATGGCGGCGGCGGTCTTCGGCGACTGGTCGCAGCTCCCGCCCGGCGAGCGGAACTGGGCCCGGCTGGTCTTCCTGCACCCCGAGTACCGCGACCTGTTCGTCGACTGGGAGCAGAAGGCGATCGACATCGTCTGCGCCCTGCGCATGGACGCGGGCTGCTACCCGGACGACGCGCGGCTGTCCGCCCTGGTCGGCGAACTCTCGGTGAAGAGCGAACAGTTCCGGCGTCTGTGGGCCACCCACGACGTCAAGGAGAAGAGCCACGGCGTCAAGCGGCTGCACCATCCGCTGGTCGGCGACCTGTCGCTGAACTACGAGACGTTCCGGGTGGCGGACGACGGCGACCAGGCGCTGATCACCTATCACGCGGAGCCGCACTCCCCGTCGGCACAGGCCCTGCGCCTGCTGGCCAGCTGGGGCACGGACGCGACCCGTGCGGGCAAGGACAGTTCGACGCCGTCGCACTGACAAAGGGCTCAGCCTCGGCGGCGGCATGCCCGCTCTCACGGACTCTCGTCTGCTCCTGGCCAACATGCCGGAAGGCCTGCGCGAGGCACGCCCTCGGTGTTGCGGCTGATGGCGTCGATGTCGCGGGAGCGGAAGGACGGGGTTCACCGAAGAGGAGATCGGGAAGCGCACCGAGTGGCCGGCCAAAACTGCAATTGGCAGAGCAGGGTTCCGCTCAACAGGCGGGAAGACTTCGAGAGCGAGTGGTGATGGCGTCCCTGGTCTACTTCAAGAAGCTGTCCGAGCAGCCGGGCTCCATCCGCTACTCGTTCGGCGAGGACCCCGCGGAGATGGACCGTACGCTCACCATGGACACGGCCAGCCGTACCTCGACGTCCGACGACGACAATGCCGACTACACGTTCCTGAAGGCGTCCCGAAGGATCAACTCCTTGTTCGAGGAGCACAGCCAGTGGCCGGAACGGGGCATGAGCGCCAGCTGAGGTACGGCGAGCCGGGCGCCTCCGATGCGATGAACTCGCCGATCACCCCTGATACGGCGGCATCGCCCCCCAGTTCCACTTCGGCACCGGCTGCTCCGCCGGCGGCTTCGCGTTCGGGGACGAGAAGTACAGGGCCAGGCGCGTGCCCCATTCCACGTATGCCAGGAACGCCGAGCGGAACTCCGCGTCCTTCGGGAGGCCGGCGTCGTCCGCCGCGTCCTGGATGAGGTTGACCCAGCGCCGGCGCTGGGGCTCCGTGATGTGCTTGCCGAAGTGTTTGGCGACCATGTGGCCGTGGCCGCCCTGGGTTTCGGAGTACGTCGTCGGGCCGCCGAAGACCTCGCCGAGCCAAAGAGCGACGTGGGCGGCGTGCTCGGGTGCCAGGTCCGCGAAGAGGGGGGCCAGGAGGTCGTCCTTCAGGACCTTGTCGTAGAAGGCCTCGGTCAGGCGGGAGAAGGCCTCGGCGCCGCCCGCCCAGTCGTACAGGGAGGGGACGGCGGCCCCGGTGCCGTGCACGCCGGTCGGCGTGTAGTGGCGCATCTCCTCGATGTTCTCGACGTACGGGCGGATCTCCGCGAAGAACCGCGGAAAGAGCTCCGACTTGCGAAAGCCCTCCAGATGCTCCTTCGTGGACGTCCAGGTGATCCGCAGGACGTAGGACTCGGGCTCTTCTTCACAGCACGTCAGTTCGTAGTCGACGCACTGCGGGGCCGCGGCCAGCTGGGCTGCCGCGCGGGTGTAGGCGGACAGGAACTCCGCCGACTGCTGCTCGGAAATGCGGTAACGGATGTACTCGACCGTGTGAGCCGTCATGCGCCCACACAAACACGAACACCTCACCGGAGGCAGTAGCTCCGGTGGACTGTCCGCTCAGCGCTCAGCGAACGACGGGCTCCGCCCTGAGCGCAGAGCCCCTCCTCCTCCTGACCGGCCGGAGCACGGACGCGACCGGAGCGGTACCGCCGGTCTAGTCTTCGACGCCCAGGTCGGCCCGCATCTGCCGGCGCATGGCCGTCAGGAGCGGCTCGGCCTCCTTCAGATCGATCAGGGCCTGCTCGGCACTCTCCCCCTCCAGGGCCCGCCCCCGGTCGAGCCGTTTGACGACGGCGTCGATACGGGCGAGCACCCGGTTGACGGCACGGGAGGCATCCAGGATCCGCTCGGGTACGACCATCTGCACCTCGGCGTACCGGTCGCGGTACACCCGCCGGGCCTCCTCCAGCTGCTCGCGGTCGTGCTCGGTGTAGACACCGTCCCGGGTCCGGTGCAGGGCGTCCTTCAGCAGGGTGTGGAGCTGCCGCGAGGCCCGGTTCATGGCGGTGTACGCAGCCCGCCGCTCCTCGAACAGCCGTCTGCGCTCGGCCCGTTGGTCCTCCGCGTCCCGCCGCCGGTCGGCGTGCCGCTGACTGACTATGGGGGCGAGGAGCGTACCGAGGACACCGACGACGGCGGTGATCATGGCGGTTACGGCAACGGTCACGGAGGGGAGCCTACGTCGGCCCGTCTCACCCCGCACCAACCGGTTGCCGTTGGCGCAGCCCGGGGAAGAGGGCAACATCGGCCCCTCCCGTCACAGGAAGGTGTGCACGGCGACCCAACGGCAACTTCTCGGCCCAGCCGAGGGCCGACTCCGCCCTGAGCGCGGCAACGAAGGGAGCCCCCTGCGTGTTCGCTCAGGACGAGAGCAGGGCCACCGGGCGCCCTGGAGTCACGGACGGGGGACGAGTCCGGGCACGTTGTCGGCGACTTCGGTCGAGGTCGGCGACCCCGACCCGCGCGCCCTGCCGGTCCTCCGCCAGGCCTCCGCCGCCGATGAGTCCGGCCGTGGCCCGGCCCTCGTCGGCGCGCTCGCCGAGCGGTGGGGCATGGTCCCGGAGACAGACCGCACAACGGTCTGGTGCGAGCTGGTGACCGGGCCGGAGCGAACGGACGGCCCGCCGGAAGCACCAGCTTCCAGCGGGCCGCTCGATACCGGTTACCGGTCCACTCGGCTACCGACGGCTCACTTGCCGTAGTACGCGTTGTAGATCGTGATCGTCGACGTGTTGCCCTTCCTGTCGGCGATCTTGGCGCGGAAGGAGATGCCCTTGCCCTTCGCCGGGTTCTTCACGGTGATCTTTCCGCCGCGGACGTCGACCTTCCTGAAGGTCTTGCCGTCGTAGGAGACGTAGACGGACAGGGACTTCAGGTTGCCGCCCGCGGCCGATCCCTCCACGGTGACCGGGAAGGTGACCTTGCGGCCGGCCTCGACGCGGCTGTCCAGACCGGTCCTGGCCCCGAAGTACAGGGCGGAGGCGGGGAGTTTGGCCATGGCGCCGGCCGGCTTCTTGGAGCGGAAGGTCCAGGTCGCGTCGATCCGCGAGGAGGCGGCCGCGACCTTGGCCGAGCGCTTGACCGAGGTGGTCAGCCTGTACGCGGCGTCACCGGCCGGGACCTTGAAGACCTTGTCGCCGAAGAGCGGGTCGTCGTTGGAGCCGACCTTGGTGCCGTTGCGGTACAGGGTCGTGGTCACCGAGGAGAACGTCGAGTACCCGGTGTTCCTGGCGCCGTCGGCGAACAGCGGCAGCACGCCGTAGATGGTGTTGCCGTCCCGGAACAGGCCGAGGTCGGCGTCGACCAGCGGGGCGAAGACCGCGGTGTTGATGGTCCTCGTGTAGGTCCTGCCCGCCGTGAAGGACTGCGCGCCGACCGAGTACGCCGAGTCGGCGACCGGGAAGCCGTCCTGGCCGGCAGCGCCGTCCTGCTCGAACTCCAGACCCCACTTCACACCGCCCTTGGCGGACAGGTGCAGGGTGCGGGTGCCGGGCAGCTTCTGCGGGATGCTGATGCCGGAGGCGCCGGAGCTGCCGGGCAGCCAGCCCGAGGCGGTGACGGAGCCCTTCTTGCCGCTCGCCGTGGCGCCGAGCCGGGCCTTGACGGTGGCCAGGTCACTCGCCTTGTAGTGCTTGGTGTAGCCGGTGGCGAGCTGCTTGACCGGGCCGCCGCCCGTGACGTCGTACTGGTCGGTCGCGCCCTTGGTCCAGTGGCCGTCCCACTGCTGGAACAGCGTGCCCGGGGGCAGGGCGGGGCCCAGGTGGGCGGTGTGGAAGTTCTTGTACGTGTCGAGGAACCAGCCGTAGCCGTACTGGTTGCCGTCGATCGTGACGTCCCACTCCGGCGAGGCGAACACGGACTTGACGCCCGTGGCCGGGACGGTGATGTCCACCGGCCTGGCCTTGCGCGCGTCGATCGTGATCGTCTGCTTCTTGCCGACGGTCAGCTTCGGCTGGGCGATCGAGTCGATGCCCTTGGTGGCGTCCTGCGGGTCCTTGAAGACGGCGGTGTTGAGGATGTACGTGCCCTTGGGCGCACGCACCTTCACCGTGCCGGACTTGTCGTACGGGGTCAGCTCCTGGCCGCTCGCGAGGCCCGCCACACCGCTGAGGTCGGCGTTGTAGTACGGAGCCGGCTTGCCGTCACGGCCGATGAACTTCAGCGTGACGTCGTACGACTCCACCTCGCGCTGCACCGCGGCGGCCGTGCGGACGGTCTGCCCGCCGCCGGTCGCGGTCACGTAGGAGGAGTAGGCGCCGTCGAGGGTGCCGCCCAGCCTGGTGTTCACCGTGAGGCCGACGGAGGCCTTGCCGTGCGCCGGGACCGTCACCGTGCTCGCGCCGAGCTTGAAGAAGCCCGCCGGGGCCGCCTGGCCCTTGGGGTCGGTGGCGGTGCTGGTCAGGCTGAGCGTGACGTCCTTGTCCCCGAGGTTGCGGTACGTCAGCTGCTTCGTGACCGGAGTGTCGTCGGTGTGCGGCCACTGCTGCACACCGAAGGCGACCGAGACCGGGTCGGCGATCACGGACTGCTTGATCGCCTTGTCCACCGCGATGCGCCCCGAACCCTGCTGGAACGGCGTGTAGTTGCCGCCCTTGGCGGAGCCGGTGAGCACGCCCTTCAGCTCGGCGTAGCCCCAGTCGGGGTGCTCCTGCTTGAGGATCGCGGCGGCGCCCGCGACGTGCGGGGTGGCCATAGAGGTGCCGTCGAGGGTCAGATAGCCCTCGGGCTTCTCGCCGACCTCCTTGTCGATGACGCTGCCCTTGGCCGCGGCAGCGGTGATGCTCACGCCGGGAGCGGTGACGTCCGGCTTGATGGCGCCGTCGCCGACGCGCGGGCCGGTGGAGGAGAAGTCCGCCAGCTTGTCGTTCTTGTCGACGGCGCCGACGGTGATCGCGGCGTCCGCGCTGCCGGGCGAACTGATCGACTGGGGGCCGTCGTTGCCCGCGGCGATCGCGAACAGGACGCCCTTGTCGGCGGAGAGCTTGTCGACCTCGGCCTCGAGCGGGTCGATCCCGGGCGTGTCGGAGGCGCCGAGGCTCAGGTTGATGACGGAGGCGCCCTGCGAGGCCGCCCACTCCATTCCGGCGAGGATGCCGGAGTCGTCACCGGAGCCGGTGTCGTCCAGGACCTTGCCGTTGAGGAGCTTGGCGTCCGGAGCGACGCCCTTGTACTTGCCGCCCGACTTGGCGCCGGTGCCCGCCACGATGGAGGCGACGTGCGTGCCGTGGCCGAAGTGGTCCTTGGCGTCGGCCGCGGCGGTGAAGTTCTTGGACTCGATCACCTGGTCCTTGAGGTCCGGGTGGGTGGTGTCCACACCCGTGTCCAGGACGGCGACCTTCACGCCCTTGCCGGTGTAGCCGGCCGCCCACGCCGTCGGGGCGCCGATCTGCGGCACGGACTTGTCGAGCGAGGCCTTGCGGACGCCGTCGAGCCAGACGTGGGCGATGCCCGAGGCGGTCCTTTCGCCGTTGGTGACCGCTTGCCACAGCTCGGCGGTGTCCTTGACCGGGGTCTGCACGGCGTCCGCGTTCAGCGCCCGGAGGCTGCGGCGCAGGTGGCCCGCGTCCCGGACGCCGGCCTTGGCCGACGCGGCGGTGCCGCGGTAGCCGACGATGACCTTCAGGCCGTTCTTCTGGGCCGTGCGGGTGGCGGCCTTGTTCAGCTCGGTGATGTCGAACAGGCGTTGGTCCAGCGTGCCGGAGGCGACCAGGCGGGCCGCGTCCGCGGGGATGACGAGCGTGTGCCCGCCGGCCTTGCGGACCTGGAAGGGTATGTTCTCCCGTCCCTTGGCCCGCTGCAGGCCGACGACGCGGCCCTTGCCGTCGAGGGCGACACGGTCGCCGGTGATCAGGGTGACGTGGTGCTTGGCGGTGAGCGAGGAGGCCGCGACCGGGGCGTGCCGGCCGGGCTTCGCCGACGCGGGGCTGGTCATACCCGCTGCGAGGGCGACGGCTGCGGCGGTGGCGACGGTGGCCGCAGCTGCTCTTTTCACTTGTCTGCGCAAGTTCTCCCCCTGGAGATGGAGTACCGGGCGAATTCCCCATTCACCCGGCGGGGGGCCGTCCCGTACATCTGCACGTCAGCCCCCCGGGTGCCGAAGTATGCCGGGGGGTGATCTGACGGCTCAATAGATGAGAGGACGGTGAGAAAGCGCTGCCCGGAACTGTTACGTACCGGGTGGGACACCGTTACTGAATCGCGAAGTCCCTCGTCTACGAACGGTGTTATACGCCCTCAGGCACCCGCGTTCTCCTTCACGGTGATCCGGCCCTTTCGGATGGTGGCCAGCCGCGGGGCCTTCTTCGCGATGGCGGAGTCGTGGGTGACCATGATGAAGGTCAGCCCGTGTTCCTTCCACAGGCGTTCGAGCACGTCCATGATCTCGTCGCGCATGCCCTCGTCGAGGTTGCCGGTCGGCTCGTCGGCGAGGAGCACCTTGGGCCGCTTGACCAGCGCGCGGGCGATGGCGACGCGCTGCTGCTGGCCTCCGGACATCTCGGAGGGCAGATGGGACAGGCGTTCGCCGAGGCCGACGGACTTCAGCGCCTCTGCGGCGAGTTCGCGCCGTTCCTTCACCTTGATACCGAGGGGGACGAGGGCGGTTTCCACGTTCTCCTGGGCGGTGAGGGTGGGGATGAGATTGAAGGACTGGAAGACGAAGCCGATGTTCTCGCTGCGGACCTTTGTCAGACGGGCCTCGGAGAGTTTGGCCAGATCGATTCCGTCGAGGACGACTTCGCCGGTGGTCGGGCGGTCGAGGCCGCCGAGCATTTGCAGTAGCGTCGACTTTCCGCCGCCGGTGGGGCCCTGGATGACGAGTCTGTCACCGTCCCCGATGGTCAGGTCGATGCCGTCCAGGGCGCGGACGGTGTCCTTGCCCCTGGTGTAGTGCTTGGTCACGTTTCTGAGGTCGTACATGGTGGCTCCTGGGTGGGGTCTGCGGTGGTCTGCGTCGTTCGCGGCTGCCGGTGAGTGGGGGGCTGGTCGCGCCCGCGCGGCGGAGCCGCACATCGATCCAGTCCCGCGCCCCTCGAGTCGGCACGCTCGGCCTTGCCGCCAAGTGGCCCCTACTCCACGCGCCGCAGCGCATCGGCCGGGCGCAGCCGGGACGCCCGCCAGCCGCCGAACGCCCCCGCGATCAGTCCGCCGGCCACCGCCAGGCCCACCGCGAGGGCGATCGTCGTCACGCTGACCGGGGCGGTGAGGGCCACTTCCAGGGTCCTGGCCGCGCGGCGGCCGGGGCCGCCGAAGCCACCGCCGCCGAACCCGCCGCCGGCGCCCCCGCCCAGCTGTGCCTGCAGGGTGGGGCTGACGGCCGTGACGGCGTACGCGCCCGCGAGGCCCAGCGCGATGCCGAGGGCGCCGCCGACCAGACCGTTGACGACGGCCTCGCCGACGACCTGCCGGGTCACCCGGCCCGACTTCCAGCCCAGGGCCTTCAACGTGCCGAACTCGCGCACCCGGCGGGAGACTGCGGAGGAGGTGAGCAGACCGGCGACCAGGAACGCGGCCACGAGCACCGCGATGGACAGCCACGTGCCGACCTTGGTGGCGAGGGAGGACGCGGTGGACAGGGAACCCGAGACCGTCTTGGCGAGGTCGGAGGAGGTGGTGACCGTCGTCCCCGAGACGTTCTTCTGGATCGCGCCCTTGACGCTGTCGATCTGCTGGGAGTCGGTCGCCCTGACGTAGACCGTGGTGACCTTGTTCTTCTCGCCCGCGAGGGTCTGGGCCTGCTGCAGCGGGACGTACAGGTCGGCCGCCGGGTCACCGCTGTCGGCGGTGGCGATGCCGATCACCGTGAACTTGGTTCCCTTGACGGTGACGGTCGAGCCGACCTTGTACTTCTTCTCCTTGGCGTAGGCCGAGTCGGCCACGGCCACCTTGGCGTTCGTCTCGGTGGTCTTGAAGGTACGGCCGCTCGTGATCTTCGAGGAGGTCAGCGGGCCGAGCGCGGACTTGGTGACGTCCGTGCCGAAGACGGTGTACTGGTTGAGGTCGAAGTCCGCGCCGCCGCCCCTCACCTCACCCTGCGGCTGACCGCTGCCGCCGCCCCGCCGGAATCCACCGCCGCCCCCGTTCTGCTGGAACTGGCCGCGGGTGAACTGCCCGCTGACCTTGAACACGTTCAGGCTCAGCCCGCCCACGGCCGACGAGACGCCCTTCTGGGCCGCGACCTTCGTGACGGTGGAGGAGGCCAGGGTGGTGAAGCCCTGCACCATGACGCGGTCGCTGCTCTGGGTGGACTTGTCGTCGTTGCCCCGCGCGTCGAACCGGAAGCGGGGCCGGTCGGAGCCGCTCGCGGCGGGCGCCTGCGCCTTGGTGACGGTCATGTCCGTGCCCAGGCCGTACAGCGACTGGAGCACCTTGTCCTGGGCCTTGCCCATGCCGTCGGACACGGAGCTGACCACGATGACGAGGGCGATGCCCAGCGCGAGACCGGAGGCGACGACGAGGGCCGCCTTTCTACGGCGGCGCAGCTCGCGCCTCAGGTAGGTGAAGAACATGCCCGCAAGTTAGGGACGGACCCTGATGACTCGATAAGGCAGCCATAAAAGGAGCATGAGAAGCCTGTGGCCGCCCCCGGAAACACCGGTGCCGCCCCTGGGGGCGGCACCGGAAGTTCCGTGAACTGGCTGTCAGACGGCCGATCCGGCCTTCCACTGCGCCCAGTCCATGTTCCAGCCGTTGAGGCCGTTGTCCGGGGAGACGGTCTTGTCGCCGGTGTTCTGGACGACCACGACGTCACCGATCAGCGAGTTGCTGAAGAACCACGCGGCCGGCATGTTCGGGTCGCCCGCGCCCTTCTTGTCCTGCAGGCCGACGCAGCCGTGGCTGGTGTTGACGCTGCCGAACACGGACGGGGCACCCCAGTAGTTGCCGTGGATGAAGGTGCCGGAGCCGGTCAGGCGCATGGCGTGCGGCACGTCCTTGATGTCGTACTCGCCCTTGCCGTCGTCGTCCGTGAAGCCGACCGTCGCGCCGTTCATGCGGGTCTGCTTGAACTTCTCGGAGATCACCATCTGGCCCTCGTACGTGGTGTGCTCGGGGGCGCCGGCGGAGATCGGGATGGTCTTGACGACCTTGCCGTCCCGCGTGACCTTCATCTGCTTGGTCTTCGCGTCGACGTAGGAGACCTGGTTGCGGCCGATGTGGAAGGTGACCGTCTTCTGCTGCACGCCGTAGACACCGGAGGCGCCCTCGACACCGTCGAGCGCCAGCTTCAGCGTGACGGTGGAGCCTTCCTTCCAGTAGCTCTCGGGGCGGCAGTCCATGCGGTTGGCACTGAACCAGTGGCAGACGACTTCCTGGCCGCTGCTGGAGGTGACCGTGACGCCCTTCTGGACGGCGGCCTTGTTGGTGATCGCCTTGTCGAAGTTGATCGACACGGGCATGCCCACGCCGACCGTGGCGCCGTTGTCCGGGGTGAAGGTGCCTATGAAGCTGTTGGCCGGGGCGACCGTGGTGAAGGACGCGTTCTCGTGGGCGACCCGGCCGGCGGAGTCCTTGGCCTCCGCGGCGACCTTGTAGGTGGTCGACCGCTGCAGCTGGGTGGTGGGCTTCCAGCTGGTCCTGTCCGCGGACAGTGCGCCCGCGACGGCCTTGCCGTCGGCGGTGGTCATGGTCACGCCGGTCAGGGTGCCCTTGGCGACCCGGACGGCGGCCGAGTTGTTGATGGAGGCGTTGTTGGAGCCGTCCTTGGGCGTGATGGTGATCTGGGCCGCGGACGACTTCTTGGCCGCCGCCGCATCGGCCTTGGCCTGGGATGTGTTGTCGTCGGCAGCCTTGGAATTGCCGCCGCCGGAACATCCGGTGAGTGCCAGCACACCGCCGAGCAGTGCGGACGCGACCGTCAGGCCCTTGCGCCGCTTACTGTCCGTCATCACACGCTTCTCCATCGTCGCCGAATCCGTGAAAACCTCAAGCCCCCGCCGGGAAACATCAACGCTACGGGCGATACATCCGTTTCCGCCGGGTCCGTGAGTGTGGGTCATCCCACGCCCGCCCGCCCGCGAGCGGGGCGGTACGGAAGTCGCTCGTGCGCCCCCCGAGACGAGGAAACCCCGGACGGCGGTTGCCGCCCGGGGTCATGGGGTACCCCCGGAACGCTCAGCCGATGCCGACCTCTTCCTCGTCGTCGTCCGCCCCATCATCCTCGTCCAGCTCCCAGTCCGGCGAGTCCGGGTCGTACTCGATCCGCTCGCTGGACCAGGAGGCCTGCTGGAGCTCCACTCCGGGCACCTCGCTGACCAGGTCGAACGGATCCACCAGATAGGCAAGGGCCTCCGCGGTGTCTTCCGTCACAGCCCCTTCGGCGTGGGCCCGCTCCTCCGGCGGCAGCTCCGGATCACCGGCGAGCCGGCGCAGCGCGGCCTTGGTGACCTGGTCCTCGTCCTGCACCTCCAGGACCAGATCCACCCGAAGCCGTACAAACCGTGATGTCTCTTCAGCGCTCATGCCCGGAGCGTACGACCGAAACCTCCCGTGACTTTCCTGTGACCCGCGCCTTTCACTAACATCGCCCCACACGGCCAATTCGCCAGCACCACAAGGGGGATCGATATTCCGTGTCATCCGCTCGCCGTTCGCTGCTGACCGCCACCGCCGCAGGGACCCTGCTGTGCGCGTTGTGGTTCGTCCCGTCCGCCAACGCGTCGCAGAACGGCCCGGCGAGAACGGCGGGGCAGACCGGTACGGCCACCACGGCGACGCAGGTCGGCCGACAGGCCCGGGCGATGTCCGAGGCCACCACCGAGGCCGCACAGGACACCGCCGAGGCCGCACAGAACACTGCCGAGGCCGCGCAGGACAGCACCGAACTCGCCGACACCGGCGCCTTCGACACCACGCCGTACGTCATCGGCGGCAGCGCGTTCCTCGCCATCGGCGCCGGCTTCGTGGTGTATTCGGTGCGCAGGGAACGCCTCGGCTTCTGATCCCCTCGACGCTTCCTCGGCGGAACACCCGCATTCCGCCCCAGAAGAGATCATCGGGCGTGACGTCCGAACCCGCGGCCAGGGGGCCCCGCCCCCGGGGGGGGGGCCCCCGGCCGCGGGTGGGGGGGGGGGCGGCCCGGGGGGCCGCCCGCGCGCGACAGCAGCGGGCCCCGGGAC
>NZ_JBFAET010000134.1:0-25191 GCF_040642095.1 Streptomyces sp. NPDC020362 | reverse complement strand
GCTTCGCCAGCGACGCACAGGTGCCCGAGACCTGGGACTGCCCGCGCTGCGGCTTCCCGGCTCCGTGACCGCTTCGTACGGTCCGGGCCCTGCACAGCACAGGGCCCCGGAACCGGCGCAGGGGTTCCGGGGCCCGGTCAGGGGGACAGCCGTTCGGCCGGTCCGCCGCAGCCGTCACACGCGCCGCAGCACCGCGACGACCTTGCCCAGGATGGTCGCGTCGTCGCCGGGGATCGGTTCGTAGGCCGCGTTGTGCGGGAGGAGCCAGACGTGGCCGTCCTCGCGCTTGAAGCGCTTGACGGTCGCTTCGCCGTCGAGCATGGCCGCCACGATGTCGCCGTTCTCGGCGACGGGCTGGCGGCGGACGGTGACCCAGTCGCCGTCACAGATCGCGGCCTCGATCATGGAGTCGCCGACGACCTTCAGGACGAAGAGTTCGCCGTCACCGACGAGCTGTCGGGGGAGGGGGAACACGTCCTCGACCGACTCCTCGGCGAGGATCGGGCCACCGGCCGCGATGCGGCCGACCAGCGGGACGTAGGACGCGGCGGGCTTGCCCGCGGTGTCCGTGGGCTGCACGGTCACGGCCTGGTCGGAACCGCGCACCTCGTACGCGCGAGGGCGGTGCGGGTCGCGACGCAGAAAGCCCTTTCGCTCCAGGGCCATCAGCTGGTGAGCAACCGAGGAGGTGCTGGAGAGGCCTACGGCCTGGCCGATCTCCCGCATCGACGGCGGGTACCCGCGTCGCTGGACGGAGTCCCTGATGACCTCGATCACCCGGCGCTGCCGGTCGGTGAGTCCTGAGCTGTCAGCCCGGATGCCTGGAGGTCGGCCCGGCAGGGAGCGCTTGTGCCCCTCGGGATTCGTGGCTTCGTTCATCGCATGTACCGGCTCGACTCGGCCCTGGGAGCGGTCCTGGGCAGTGATGGTGGCACTGTCTGCGGTGGTGGTCACGTCGGCCCCTCTCGATGGTCTCCCTGCTGGACAACGGTAGTTGCTTTCGAAAGGTTGCGCCAAACACACGTTCGAGTGAAAAAGTGCGATTCACCAGACGTGATCGTGTGTCCGGGTGTATGGCTCGCATGACCCCTGGCGGACAAAAGCGTCCATTGTTGTACTCTTCACCGCCGGGGCAGACCACCTCGTGGGTTGCTTCCCAGTCTGCCATCCGGAATCCCGTCCACCGGGATCCGGGCCCCTTCTGTGCCGGAGTCCCACGCGTCCTCCGTGCCGCGCCCACGGTATCTCCGTAAATGCCGCGGCGATACGGATGTGCGTCGCGTGTCGGGCGGGACTGTCGCAGACGTCCCGGGCTCTTTTTTCCGCAGCGACACGCGAGTCTGCCTCGGTGTATGAGCCAAGCCCTACATCTAGTGGTTGGATGGCTACACCGGCCCACAAGTTGTGTTTTCAGGGGTCCCCCGGGTCTTCGGGGCCTCTGCGATCGCCTATGCTTGGGGCTGCTTCGAGGGGCCCGTGAGGCCCAGCGAGGCTATTGAGTCTGCTGTGAGGAGGGTTGGAGATCATGCACTGCCCCTTCTGCAGGCACCCCGACAGCCGTGTGGTCGACAGTCGTACGACCGACGACGGCACGTCGATCCGCAGGCGCCGCCAGTGCCCCGACTGCTCCCGTCGTTTCACGACCGTGGAGACGTGCTCGCTCATGGTGGTCAAGCGGTCCGGAGTCACTGAGCCGTTCAGCCGTACCAAGGTCATCAACGGTGTGCGCAAGGCATGCCAGGGGCGGCCTGTCACCGAGGACGCACTCGCCCAGCTCGGCCAGCGGGTCGAGGAGGCGGTGCGGGCCACCGGAAGCGCCGAGCTGACCACCCACGACGTGGGTCTGGCCATACTCGGCCCGTTGCAGGAGCTTGACCTCGTCGCCTATCTGCGATTCGCCTCCGTCTACCGGGCGTTCGACTCGCTCGAGGACTTCGAGGCCGCGATCGCGGAGCTGAGGGAGGCGACGCGAGGCCCCGCCGCGGACGACGAAGACGCGGGAGCGGGGAGCCAGGAAGACGATCGCGGGCCCGGAGGGACCACACAGGTCCCGGTGCCCGCCCGCGCTGCCGACTGACCGACGGGCCGGGAACCGGACGGATACCCGGGTTCCGGTCGGGCGGCGGCGACCGAAGACCTGTTGCGGGCGGCAGCTGAGGGTGCCCGCAGCACACGACAGAACACCGTGTCACGGGAACATCGTGGCACTTCAGGGCGTTTTAGCCCGTACAGGGAGGCGGCATGACAGAGACGGCGAGCGGTCCGGCACGAGGTTCCCGAGCCAAGGGCGCCAAGGCCACCAAGGGACTGCGTATCGAGCGCATCCACACCACCCCCGGAGTACACCCGTACGACGAGGTTGCGTGGGAGCGTCGTGACGTCGTCATGACCAACTGGCGCGACGGCTCGGTCAACTTCGAGCAGCGTGGCGTCGAGTTCCCCGACTTCTGGTCGGTGAACGCGGTCAACATCGTCACCAGCAAGTACTTCCGCGGTGCCGTCGGCACCCCGCAGCGCGAGGTCAGCCTCAAGCAGCTGATCGACCGCATCGTGAAGACGTACCGGAAGGCCGGCGAGGACTACAAGTACTTCGCGTCGCCCGCCGACGCCGAGATCTTCGAGCACGAGCTGGCGTACGCCCTCCTGCACCAGATCTTCAGCTTCAACAGCCCCGTCTGGTTCAACGTCGGCACCCCGCAGCCCCAGCAGGTCTCCGCCTGCTTCATCCTGGCCGTCGACGACTCCATGGAGTCGATCCTCGACTGGTACAAGGAAGAGGGCATGATCTTCAAGGGCGGCTCCGGCGCAGGCCTGAACCTCTCCCGCATCCGCTCCTCCAAGGAGCTGCTCTCCTCCGGCGGCAACGCCTCCGGTCCGGTCTCCTTCATGCGCGGCGCCGACGCCTCCGCCGGCACGATCAAGTCGGGTGGTGCCACCCGCCGCGCCGCCAAGATGGTCGTTCTCGACGTCGACCACCCCGACATCGAGGACTTCATCGAGACCAAGGTCAAGGAGGAGGAGAAGATCCGCGTCCTGCGCGACGCGGGCTTCGACATGGACCTGGGCGGGGACGACATCACCTCCGTCCAGTACCAGAACGCCAACAACTCGGTCCGTGTGAACGACGAGTTCATGAAGGCGGTCGGGGAGAGCGGGCAGTTCGGTCTGCGCGCCCGCATGACGGGTGAGGTCATCGAGGAGGTCGACGCCAAGGCGCTCTTCCGCAAGATCGCAGAGGCCGCCTGGGCCTGCGCCGACCCGGGCATCCAGTACGACGACACCATCAACAACTGGCACACCTGCCCCGAGTCCGGCCGGATCACCGCGTCGAACCCGTGCAGCGAGTACATGCACCTGGACAACACGTCCTGCAACCTCGCCTCGCTGAACCTGATGAAGTTCCTCAAGGACGACGGCAAGGGCAGCCAGTCCTTCGAGACCGAGCGCTTCCAGAAGGTCGTCGAGCTGGTCATCACCGCGATGGACATCTCGATCTGCTTCGCGGACTTCCCGACCCAGAAGATCGGTGAGAACACGCGCGCGTTCCGCCAGCTCGGCATCGGCTACGCCAACCTCGGCGCCCTGCTGATGGCCACCGGCCACGCGTACGACTCCGACGGCGGCCGCACTCTCGCCGGTGCCATCACCTCCCTGATGACGGGTACGGCCTACCGCCGCTCGGCCGAGCTGGCCGCGGTCGTCGGTCCGTACGACGGCTACGCCCGCAACGCCGAGGCCCACAAGCGCGTCATGAAGCAGCACGCCGACGCCAACGGCACGGCCGTCCAGATGGACGACCTGGACTCCCCGGTGTGGGCCGCCGCCACCGAGGCATGGCAGGACGTGCTGCGTCTCGGCGAGCAGAACGGTTTCCGTAACTCCCAGGCCTCCGTCCTCGCCCCGACCGGCACCATCGGTCTCGCGATGTCCTGCGACACCACCGGTGTCGAGCCCGACCTCGCGCTGGTGAAGTTCAAGAAGCTGGTCGGCGGCGGCTCCATGCAGATCGTCAACGGCACCGTCCCGCAGGCCCTGCGCCGCCTGGGCTACCAGGAGGAGCAGATCGAGGCGATCGTCGCCCACATCGCCGAGCACGGCAACGTGATCGACGCTCCCGGTCTCAAGCGCGAGCACTACGAGGTGTTCGACTGCGCCATGGGCGAGCGCGCCATCTCGCCGATGGGCCACGTCCGCATGATGGCCGCGATCCAGCCCTGGATCTCCGGCGCCATCTCCAAGACGGTCAACATGCCGGAGACGGCGACCGTCGAGGAGGTCGAGGAGATCTACTACGAGGCCTGGAAGCTGGGCGTCAAGGCGCTCGCGATCTACCGCGACAACTGCAAGGTCGGCCAGCCGCTCTCCGCCAAGACGAAGGAGAAGGAGAAGGCCGAGATCACGGAGAAGACCGAGGCGGTCATCCGTGAGACGGTCGAGAAGGTCGTCGAGTACCGCCCGGTCCGCAAGCGCCTCCCCAAGGGCCGCCCGGGGATCACCACGTCCTTCACGGTCGGCGGCGCCGAGGGCTACATGACCGCCAACTCCTACCCGGACGACGGTCTCGGTGAGGTCTTCCTGAAGATGTCCAAGCAGGGCTCCACCCTCGCGGGCATGATGGACGCCTTCTCCATCGCCGTCTCCGTCGGCCTCCAGTACGGCGTGCCCCTGGAGACGTACGTCTCGAAGTTCACCAACATGCGCTTCGAGCCGGCCGGCATGACGGACGACCCGGACGTGCGGATGGCGCAGTCGATCGTCGACTACATCTTCCGCCGCCTGGCGCTGGACTTCCTGCCCTTCGAGACCCGCTCCGCCCTCGGCATCCACTCCGCCGAGGAGCGTCAGCGCCACCTTGAGACCGGCTCCTACGAGCCGACCGAGGACGAGGTCGACGTCGAGGGTCTGGCCCAGTCGGCGCCGCGCCAGACGGACCTGAAGGCCGTCGCCGCCCCGAAGGTCGAGTCCGAGGCGGCCAAGACCGCCCCGAAGCAGGCGCACACCAGCGCCGAGCTGGTGGAGATGCAGCTGGGCATCCAGGCCGACGCCCCGCTGTGCTTCTCCTGCGGTACGAAGATGCAGCGGGCCGGTTCCTGCTACATCTGCGAGGGCTGCGGCTCGACCAGCGGCTGCAGCTGATGACACCAGGTTCCTGAAGTAAGGGGCGCCGGCCATTGGCCGGCGCCCCTTACTTTGTGCGATGCACTCGCGTCCTGCGGGGGTATCCGCGCGGTCGGTGCGGTGCGGTGCGGTGCGGTGCGGTGCGGTGCCGTGCCCGGCGCCGCTTGTGATCGTTGTCCGACGCAGGACCCCGCGCGTCAGGACTGGTGCGCCCTGCCCATGACCCGCGTGAAGGCGGCCGGATCCTCGTCGAAGCCGTGGACACCGGCACGGAAGTTCCATGCGCCGGACTCGTCCCGCACGAACTCGGCGATGGTGGCCGCCGCGGCTCCGAGGGCCGAGCCGAAGTCGTCCTCGGCGAGCACGGTGTAGCCCTCGCGAATGCGCATGGCCGGATTGAGCACGTCGGCGAACGTCTTGTGCCCGGGCAGCTGCTGAATGACGACACCGACCACCACGCGCGCGTACTGGCTGCCGAGCCGGTCGAGTTCGAGCGTCATCACCTCGTCCCAGCCGAAGCCCCGCCCGTCCGTGCTGTCGCGGTTCAGGAAGATCGTGCCGTCCGGCGAACGGCTGTCGAAGTGCACCAGATAGGCCGGAGCCCCGTACGCGTCGCCCGACGCGAACGTCGCGGCGACGATGTCGAGATCGGTGGGCGGCTGCCCCGCGGGACTGGGGTCCCACTTGAGCCCGACCTCGACCTTGCGGATTCCCTTGTTGAAGCCAGTCACCGGGCTGTCCTTCCCCCTGCAGATCCTTCTTCCCCAACTCCCTTGGAGCCAGCACTTATTGTCCATCGTGCCACGCGCGCGGGGGCGTGGGCGCGGGTGATCTCCGCCGGAGCGTGACCGGCGCCACGCCCACTGGCCTTACGATGGCGCGGTGCTGGTCAAGTGGATTCGCTGCACCGTGGTGGACCGCCGCGGCTTCGAGCGGGGGCAGCGGAAATGGGCGGGGCTTCTGGGGGAGCCGGGGTTTCGGGGACAGGGCGGGGGCTGGAGCAGGCAGCGGCCCGGCGTGGCGCACATCTTCGCCTTCTGGGAGAGCCGTGCCTTCTACGACTCCTTCATGGCCCGCTCCCACGACCGTCTGGCGGCCTCTCAGGGCGGCACGTTCAAGGATCCCCAGGTCAAGCTGTTCGAGTACCGCTTCGACGTGAAGACCGGCTTCGAACCCCGCTTCACGGACAGCGACCTGATCCGCGTGGCGCTGTGCAGGGTGAACGAGGACCGTGTCGAGCACTTCACCCTCATGCAGGAGAAGGTCTGGAACCCCGCGATGGCCGGCTCGCCCGGCATGATCCGGGGCATGTTCGGCGAGGCGCCGGAGCAGGAGTTTCTGATCCTGTCGATGTGGCGGTCGGCGGCCGAGCACGGCAAGTACCGTACGGAGCGGGTGGAACGCCTCGCCCTGCGCGCCCAGACGGAGGCGGACATCGCGGCCCTCTCGGGTGACATCGTGGAGCTGGAGCCGTCCTGGACGGTGTGATGCGACATCGAGAAAGTTTGAAGACCAAATGCTCGACTCGCGTGCTCCGGAGGGGCCCGGGAGCGGCCCTGGAGCAGGTTTTCATGTGACATACGCCGTATGGAGCCCGCAGGAGTGCTCGTCCGCCCTCCACTCGATCTAGGGTTTTGGCATGGCACGACCACGGCGCATCATCCTTGTCCGGCACGGCGAATCGACGGGCAATGTTGATGACTCCGTGTACGAGCGCGAGCCCGACCATGCTCTCGGACTGACCGAGCGTGGCCGCTGGCAGGCCGAGGAGACCGGCAAGGAGCTTCGGGAGCTCTTCGGCCCGGAACGCGTGAGCGTCTACGTCTCCCCGTACCGCCGCACGCTCGAGACCCTGCATGCCTTTCACCTCGACCCGGATCTCATACGGGTGCGGGAGGAGCCCAGGCTGCGCGAGCAGGACTGGGGCAACTGGCAGGACCGCGACGACGTGCGTCTGCAGAAGACGTACCGGGACGCCTACGGCCACTTCTTCTTCAGGTTCCCGCAGGGGGAGTCCGGCGCCGACGTGTACGACCGGGTCGGGGGCTTCCTGGAGAGCCTCTACCGCAGCTTCGAGGCCCCCGACCATCCGCCGAACGTGCTCCTGGTGACGCACGGCCTCGCGATGCGGCTGTTCTGCATGCGCTGGTTCCACTGGACGGTGGCGGAATTCGAGTCGCTGTCGAATCCCGGGAACGCCGAGGTGCGGATGCTCGTTCTCGGGGAGGACGGCAAGTACACACTCGACCGGCCCTTCGAGCGCTGGCGGGACCCGGTGCCGCACTGGGTCACCGGATAAAGTGGCAGTGCGATGACCGCTGACTCCTCTTCTTCCGGGCGCCTGGACCGTGCCCTGGCCAGCCTGCGCGGACTTGCGGTGGGCGATGCGCTGGGCTCGCAGTTCTTCGTTCCCGCGAACTATCCCCTGCTCAAGCGCCGGGAGCTGCCCACGGGCTCCTGGCAGTGGACGGACGACACGGAGATGGCCTGCTCGGTGGTGGCCGTCCTGGCCGCTCACCAGCGCGTCGACCAGGACGCACTCGCCCGCTCCTTCGCCGTGCACCACGATTTCGACCGGGGTTACGGCCCCGCCGTCAACCGGCTGCTGCGCCTCGTCCGGGAAGGGCAGGACTGGCGCGAGCTGGCCGCCGGACTCTTCAACGGGCGGGGCTCCTGGGGCAACGGCGCGGCCATGCGGATCGCTCCCCTGGGCGCCTGGTACGCGGACGATCCGGAGCAGGCGACCCACCAGGCGGAGATCTCGGCCTACCCCACGCATCAGCACCGTGAGGCCGTGGTGGGCGCCATGGCCGTTGCCGCGGCCGCCTCTCTGGTCGCCGCGCCGGACGGTCCGCCCAGTCCCGAAGCGCTCCTCGACGGCGTCGTCGCCCTCGTTCCGAAGAGTGCCGTCGGCGCGGGTCTGCGCCGAGCCCGGGACATGCTCGACTACGGCGATGCGGCCACCGTCGCGGCCGTCCTGGGATGCGGACGCCGTACGTCCGCCCATGACACGGTCCCGTTCGCCCTCTGGTCCGCCGCGCGGGCGCTCACCGACTTCGAGGCGGCGTTCTGGACGACGGCCCTGGTGGGCGGGGACGTCGACACGACGTGTGCGATCGTGGGCGGCGTGCTCGCGTCCGGCAAGGCGGGGGCGCCGCCCGCGGAATGGGCGGAGCGCACCGAGGTGCTGCCGGAATGGGTACCCGCGCGCCTCTGAGAGCAGGCTCCACGAAGTGGCCGGGCAGCGCACTTCTCCCGGGGCGGGGCTGGAGTGGCCGGCTCCGGTGACTTCGGCGCCGACCGTACCCCGGCTGCTTCCGGAAACTCTCCGTGTCCGATGGGAACCCTGCGTGACCGCCGGGCGTTGTTCCGGTGTTCCGCCTCACTGCGACGAGCCGCTGGAGTGCAGGAGTCGGGCAGTGGGGGCAGAGGCGAGAAACGTCAGGGGGTGTGGGGCGATGCCGTTCGCGTCGGCCGTGCTGATCATGGCCATCGCAGTGGTTGCGCCGGCCGCGTGGGCCGTGCAGGGCTCGCTCGCCCTCACGACAGGGTTCGTGACCGTGGTGCGGCCGACCGGGCCACTGCACCTTCTGTCCGTCCCCCGGCAGTGGTCCGGCCGGCCGCGGCTTCGCGTCGCGGCTGCGGGCGGGTCAGCCGATACCCGGGCCCGCTGCGCCGGCGAGCGCGTCGAGGTCGCTCTTGCTGACCTTGATCACCAGCAAGGCGGTGAGGAAGGCGAGTCCGGCCATCGCGGCGGCCGGGACGAAGGCGACGGAGATGCCGTGTGCGAGCACCTCGTGACCCCAGGGCCCCGGCAGCTGGTGCGTCTTGGCGAACTGCGCCTTCTGCTCCGGCGAACCACCGGCGAGGAACTTCGGCAGCTGCTTCTTCGCCTCGTCCTTGCCGGCAGAGCCGAAGACGCTGGTCAGGATGGACAGACCCAGCGAACCGCCCACCTGCTGCATGGCGTTGAGCAGTCCGGAGGCCGCACCCGCCTCGTGCTGGGCGACACCGGAAACCGCTGTGACCGTGGCCGTCACGAAGTTCAGGCCCATGCCGAAGCCGAACACCAGCATGGGGCCCAGCACTCCGCCGAGGTAGGAGCTGTCGGGGCGGATGAAGGTCTGCCAGGCGAGACCGATCGCCACGAGCGCCGTGCCGGCCATCATGAACGGCTTGGGGCCGAGCTTGGGGAGGAACTGCTGCGACAGGCCCGCGCCGACCGCGATCGCCACCGTCACGGGGAGGAAGGCCAGGCCGGCCTTGATCGCGCTGTAGCCGAGCACGTTCTGCACGAACAGCACGATGTAGAAGAACATGCCGAACATCGCGGCCGCCAGGCTCAGCATGATCACGTACGTGCCCGAGCGATTGCGGTGGGCGAACATCCTGAGTGGAGTGATCGGCTCCTTCGCCCGCAATTCGATGAGGACGAAGGCGGCCAGCAGAACCACCGCCGCGCCGAACGAGCCGAGAGTGAGGCTGTCGCGCCAGCCCTCCTCGGAGGCGCGGATGAAGCCGTAGACCAGCGACGCCATGCCTGTGGTCGAAGTCAGTGCTCCCGCGATGTCGAACCGTCCCGGGTGCCGCTCGGACTCGCTGATGTACAGCGGTGCGAGGGCGACGATCACCAGGCCGATGGGTGCGTTGACGAAGAGGACCCACCGCCAGTCGAGCCAGTCGGTCAGCATGCCACCCGCGAGCAGGCCGATGGCGCCGCCGCCCGCGGAGACGGCGGCGAACACGCCGAACGCCCGGTTCCGTTCAGGGCCTTCGGGGAACGTGGTGGTGATCAGTGCCAGCGACGTGGGCGAGGCGATCGCGCCGCCCACGCCCTGCAGGGCGCGTGCGGCCAGCAACTGCCAGGGTTCCTGGGCGAGGCCGCCGAGCAGCGAGGCGAAGGTGAACAGCAGAATGCCGGTCATGAAGACACGGCGGCGGCCGAGAATGTCACCGGCCCGCGCGCCGAGCAGCAGCAGGCCGCCGAAGGCGAGCGTGTAGGCGCTGACCACCCACGTGAGGTCTGTGGTGCTGAACTTGAGGGCGTCTTGAATGTGGGGGAGCGCGATGTTCACAATCGTCGCGTCGAGGACCACCATGAGTTGGCAGGCCGCGATGACGGTGAGTGCGATGCCGGGGTGCCCCTCCCGGCCGGCCGCGCCCGGTTTCTGTTCCTGCAACAGCTGAGAGGTTGTCACTGTGGGTCCCCCATGACGGCATTAGTGAACGCTCGCGTTCACTGTCGCGCCAACGGTAGTGAGTCCTCAACAGTGAACGCAAGCGTTCACTTACTTCCGCGCCCACTGTCACGTCCCCCTTTGCTGTGGCGCGGCGCAATCCCACCCCGGAACCCCCGCTTCCCCTTGCTTGTTGGAGAAAGACAGATGGTTACCTCGCGCTGGACGACTGCCCCTGATCGGACGGCCTCCCCTCGTCGGCGCGGTGCGGTGCTCGAGCGCGCGATCCTGGATGCCGCACTGGAGCAGCTGAGTACGGTCGGCTGGAGAGGTCTGACGATGGAGCGTGTCGCGGCCGGTGCCCAGACCGGCAAGGCCGCGCTCTATCGCCGCTGGCCCTCCAAGGAGGACCTGGTCGCCGATGCGCTCCAGGCCGGGCTGCCCCGCCTGGAAGGGCTGCCCGACCTCGGGAGTGTGCGCGAGGACCTCCTGGTCCTGTGTCGGCGCGCGCGGGACGCCATGTACTCGCGCCCCGGTGTCGCCCTGCGATCGGTGATTCACGAATGTGATCCAGCGCAGGCGGAACGCTTTCATGGGGTGATCTTCGAGGGTGTGGTGGAGCCGATGATCGCGCTGCTGCGAGAGGTCGTCACTCGTGGAACAGAGCGGGGGGAGGTGCGGTCCGACGCCGCCAACGGCTACGTTTTCGACGCCATTCCGGCGATGATGATGTACCGCTCAAAGATGTGCACAAGTGAATGGGATGATCGAGATCTCGAGGAGATGGTCGACCAGTTGATGCTTCCGCTGCTGCGGCCGCACGGGGCCTGAACCGGGGCGTCGAAGACTGCTGCGCCACCCCGGGGGCCGGGGTGTCGCGCGAGGTCCCCGGCGGCGTACGCTAAGGGCGCCATGCCGTACGAACCGCCTACTCACACCGTCGAGCGCTCATTGCGCGCCACAACCGGAGCGAAGATCATTGCCGGTGTCGACGAGGTGGGGCGGGGTGCATGGGCCGGACCTGTCACCGTCTGCGCGGCGGTCACCGGACTCCGTCGGCCGCCCGAGGGTCTGACCGACTCCAAGCTGCTGACCGTCAGGCGGCGTGTGGAACTGGCCGAGATACTGCGGTCGTGGGTGACGTCCTACGCCCTGGGGCATGCTTCCCCCGAGGAGATCGACGACCTGGGGATGACCGCCGCACTGCGGCTCGCCGCAGTCCGTGCCCTGGAAGCCTTGCCGGTCCGTCCCGACGCCGTCATTCTCGACGGGAAGCACGACTACCTCGGAGCCCCGTGGAAGGTGCGCACGGTGATCAAGGGTGACCGGTCGTGCGTGGCCGTTGCGGCGGCATCGGTGATCGCCAAGGTTCAGCGCGACAAAATGATGGCCGAACTGGGTATCGACCATGCAGACTTCGGATTTGCGGACAACGCCGGGTATCCGTCCCCCGTGCACAAGGCCGCACTGGAGGAGCGGGGGCCCACCCCGTACCACCGTTTGTCGTGGGCGTATCTTGATGGGCTGCCCCAGTGGCGGCACCTCAAGAAGGTCCGCAGCTGGGCGGAGGGAAACGTTCCGGAAATCGAGGGTCAGCTCGGCTTCGATTTCTGACGGTTCCGATCGCACTGATGTGCCACCCGGTCATCTGCGCCGCACCAACGTTTGATAAATATCAGCTCATGCCTCTCATTCCCGAGGAGCCTCAGATTCACGAGAGTGCCCAGGGTCCCCGCGCCACTCCGGCCAGTGGCCGCACCGCGCCGACCCCCCGTCCCGTACCCGGTCCCCGCCCCGCGGCACCGTCCCGCCCCGGTCGTCCCGGCCCCCAGCGGCCCACACCTCCGGTGCAGCGCACGCCGCGTGACGTGAGTCCGGCCAAGCCAGGCCCGACGGGCCCGGCCGCTCCCGCCGCCACGGCGGCGTCTCCCCAGATCCAGCTGGTCCCGGCCTCGGCCGAGGGCGCGCTCGACGCCGCCGAGGAGGCGGTGGACCTGCTGCTGGACTCGGGCCGTGCCCCCGGCGACGTACTGGTGATCACCACTGGTGCCCAGCATCCGTGGGCCGAGCACGAGCTGTCCTTCGGCGAGTCCTCGTACTGGGCGCAGCACGACACCGGCGACGACGTCTTCTATGCGGACGCCGCCGTCGCCTCCCGTGCCGCCTCCCGGCCCGTGGTCGTCGTGGCTGTCAACGGCGGCCCCGCCACCGCTGCCGCCACCGCCCTCCCGCTGGCCCACTCCCGGGCCGGTGCGCTGCTGATCGTCTGCGGTGACCCGCAGCAGATCAACTCGGTGCTGGGCGCGGGCGTCTGAGTCACGTCCGGCACCCCGCCGCATCGGGGTGCCGACGGAGCCGATTCGACGGCATCCGCACGGAGCCGCCTTCGGCATGCCTGGATGGCCGGCAGTGGCCGTTCCCGTTGCGGGACGCCCGCATGGCAGAGCGGCGGATGCCGCCCGGGGCCAAAGTGGGCGTCGCGGGCGTGCGCCTGTGAACGGCACGCTTCGGGCGTGAGCGCCGGATTGGGCAGCTGTCCTGACGCCTCGGTGGCGTACCGGCCGCTCTGCACCGGTACGAGCCCCACCACTGCCGCGTGACGCATGGGCGCCGACCGGTGGGAGCAGTCTGTGACAGCCTGTGCGGCTTCCCGTACCCGCTCTCCCGACGGTTCACAGGGGCATCGCTCAGGCTGCGCTGCTCGGGCGCGGGAGCCGAACCCCGAGCCGCGGTCTTCAGCGGGCGGCCGCGCGGCGCAGGACCTCGGAGACCGGGCCGCCGGTGCGGGGCGTCAGCGGCGGGGCTTCCGACATGGCGAAGGACTCCGGCTCCGAGTGGGCGCTCGGGTGGCGCCCGCCGCGTCCCTCGCCGAGCACCTGCCAGCCGTCCCCGGTCAGCGTGATGTACGCCCCGCAGCGCAGGCCGTGCAGTGTGCACGCGTCCCGCAGCCCCCACATCCAGGCGCCGTCCTCCTCGGTCCAGCGTGCGTCGCCGTCGCGGCAGTAGAGCAGTACGGCCGTACGCACCGGGGTACGGCGGCGCAGATCGTGCGGAATGACCCGGCGCAGCTGGGCGAGCAGCGCGTTGCGGAACATCCAGCCGTCGGCCGGCGCGGGACGTCGGACGAACGACGCACTGGCACACAGCCGTTCGTCGGGATCGAGGACGGCCACGACCGCCACGGACGGCTTGGGACGATGGCGGGCGTGCAGCCCGCTGACGACCTCACGAGGGTTGCGCAGCAGGGGGATTCCGGCGGCTGCCCACTCCGCGGGCTCGAGCAGGCGACTGGCGGAAGCGGACGTCGACACCGATGCCGCCGAGGACGAGGCGAATCCGAAGGTCACGTTCCTCCCTTCGGCTACGCGCCCACACTGCGGGCGAGGTCGGATTCGGGGGAGCGCGCACCGCAGCAAAGCCCAACCGGATCACGGACGAGCCGTGCGGGGAGCGGACCTCAATTCTTCCTGTCGAACTTGGATGCGGCAACGAGCAATTGGGGCCACCGACTGTTATCTGCTGGTGCGTGGCTTATATCCCTACCCCCAAGGGCCACCGATGACCCCTGGGGCGTTCGACCACGGCACGTTCGTGCGCCGTGACCAGTGCCGACGCACCACCGGCCGCCGCGCGTCAGCCCTGAACGGCCAGCACCAGAGGCAGTACCTCACCGGCCCCGGCCTTTCTCAGCAGGCGCGCGGCGACCGCGAGGGTCCAGCCGGTCTCCGTGAAATCGTCCACCAGCAGGACCGGACCGCGGGCCTCGGCGAGCGCGGCGGCGAGGGCGGGCGGCACCGTCAACGCCCCGTCGAGCGCCTTGAGACGCTGGGCGCTGTTGCTGCGCGACAGCCGCTGGGCGTCACCGTAGTACTCCACGGAGCCGAGCAGGGGCAGCCGGCCGACCTCGGCGATGTGGACTCCCAAGGAGTGGATCAGCGTCGGCCTGCTGCGCGAGGCGACGGTGACCACACCCACGGGCCGGGGCAGGGCACCGGCCGCGCCGGAGGCCCAGCCACCGGGACCACGGGCCCAGTCGGCCAGCACGTCCACAACGGCCCCCGCCACGTCGTCCGGCACGCGCGCATCCGCCGCCTGGGTGGCGAACAGGGGGCGCAGCCGATTGCCCCATCCGATGTCCGAGAGCCGGCCCAAAGCCCGTCCGGCAGAAGCCTGTTCACCGGCCGGAATGCGTCCCTTGAGGTCGATGCCGATCGCCGGGAGGCCGGTCGGCCACATGCGGCGGGGCTCCACCTCGACCCCGGCACGGCCCAGGTCGACACGCGCCGCGTCCAGGGCCGCCGTGGACGTGCCGGGCGTGAAGCGCGGCCCCGCGCAGTTGTCGCAGCGGCCGCAGGCCTTGGCGGCCTCGTCGTCCAGCTGCCGCTGGAGGAATTCCATCCGGCAGTCCGCGGTGGCCGCGTACGCGCGCATCGCCTGTTGCTCGGCCGTGCGCTGGCGGGCCACCCACGCGTACCGCTCGGCGTCGTACGACCACGGCTGTCCGGTCGCGATCCAGCCGCCCTTGACGCGCTGCACGGCTCCGTCCACGTCGAGGACCTTCAGCATCGTCTCCAGCCGGGAGCGGCGCAGCTCCACCAGGGGCTCAAGAGCCGGCAGCGAGAGCGGCCGGTCCGCCCGGGCGAGGACGTCGAGGGTGCGGCGCACGAGGTCCTCGGAGGGAAAGGCGAGCGACGCGAAGTACTCCCAGATCGCCTCGTCCTCCTTGCCCGGCAGCAGGAGCACTTCGGCGTGCTCGACGCCACGGCCGGCGCGGCCGACCTGCTGGTAGTAGGCGATGGGGGACGAGGGCGAACCGAGGTGCACGACGAAACCGAGGTCCGGCTTGTCGAAGCCCATGCCCAGCGCGGAGGTGGCGATCAGCGCCTTGACCCGGTTGGCGAGCAGATCGTCCTCGGCCTGCTGGCGGTCGGCGTTCTCCGTCCTGCCCGTGTACGAGGCGACGGCGTGACCGCGCTGCCGCAGAAACGCGGTCACCTCCTCGGCGGCGGCCACGGTGAGCGTGTAGACGATGCCGGAGCCCGGCAGGTCGTCGAGGTGGTCGGCGAGCCACGCCATCCGGTGTGCGGCGTCCGGGAGCCGCAGCACGCCGAGACTGAGACTCTCCCGGTCCAGCGGCCCGCGCAGGACCAGGGCGTCCGAGGCGCCGCCGGTGCCGAGTTGTTCCGCGACGTCGGCGGTCACGCGCGCGTTGGCCGTGGCGGTGGTGGCCAGTACGGGGACACCGGGCGGGAGGTCACCGAGCATGGTGCGCAGCCGTCGGTAGTCCGGGCGGAAGTCGTGGCCCCAGTCGGAGATGCAGTGGGCCTCGTCCACGACGAGCAGACCGGTCGCCGCGGAGAGCTTGGGCAGGACCTGGTCACGGAAATCGGGGTTGTTCAGGCGCTCCGGGCTGACGAGCAGCACGTCGACCTCCCCAGCCGCGATCTCGCTCTGGACGGCCTCCCACTCCTCCGTGTTGGAGGAGTTGATGGTCCGGGCGTGGATGCCGGCGCGGGCCGCGGCCTCCACCTGGTTGCGCATGAGCGCGAGCAACGGCGAGACGATCACCGTGGGTCCGCTGCCTCTGGCCCGCAGCAGCGAGGTCGCCACGAAGTACACCGCGGACTTGCCCCACCCGGTGCGCTGCACGACCAGAGCCCGGCGCCGTTCGGCGACCAGCGCCTCGATCGCCCGCCACTGGTCCTCGCGCAGCCGGGCCGCGCCCGTGGTGTCCCCGACGAGCCGGGCGAGGACGGTGTCGGCCTGTACCCGGAGGTCCGCGTTGCTCGTGTGCTCCATGCGTCCATACAACAGGACGGAACTGACAGCCGGGCGCGAGCGGGCTGCCGCAACGGTTCCGCTGTGGACAAGGACCGAGTTACGGACCTGCCTTGTCGTGCCCCTGATCGGACTTATCCACAAGCTCAAGCGGAATCCCGAGATCCGCGAGATCGTCGGCGCATGACGAACCACAGCGAAACGACCGGACCCTTCGAAAACGGCGACATCGCAGGGCAAGAGCCATGGAACGAGCGGTCCGCACACGACACCCAGGTCACCCTGCGCAGCCCGGCCGAGCTGGCCGACGCCCTTCCCTATCTGCTCGGATACCGACCCGAGGACAGCATCGTGCTGGTCGCCCTGCATGACCGCGGAGGCCCCGGCAGGTTCGGCGGCCGGGCCCGGCTGGGCATCCCCGCTGCCGAGGACGACTGGGCGGCGGCCGCACGCCAGCTGGTCCAGGGGCTGGTGACCGGGAGTGAGCGGCGTGGCACCCGGCCTGGGCGGATGGTCGCCTACCTCTGCCAGGAACCTGGCCGTGGTGAGACGGGGCGGGACGTCATGCTCCGCCTCCAGCCGCTCGCCCACCTGTTGCGCACCGAGTGCGGCACGCTCGACGTGCCGGTGATCGAGGCCCTGTGCATCTCGGACGGCCGCTTCTGGTCGTACTGCTGCCCGGTCGAGGGATGTTGCCCCGGGGACGGAACGCCGATGGGACTGCCCGGCACCTCGGTGCTGGCCGCCGCGGCCACCTACGCGGGCATCCAGGTGCGCGGCACACTGCGCGAGTTGCGTTCGAGGCTGCAGCCCTGGGAGACCGGCGCGGCCCTGGAACAAGAGATCGCGCTGGACGCGGCCGGCATGTCCCTGGTGCCCCGCATTCTGGACGACACGGCCCGCGTGCGTGTGGCAGACGAGACCCTCGAACTCGCCGAGCGGATCATCCGAAGGCTCGCCGCGGCTCCATCGGTCTCCGGCACGTACACGGCCGACGTGCGCGACGACGAGCTGCTCGCGGACGACGAGGCGGCGACCCTGATCCTCGGGCTCCAGGACCGGACCACGCGTGACCGGGCGGCCGCGTGGATGGAGGGTGACGAGGCCGCTCCGGCCCTGCGGCTCTGGCGCGCGCTGGCACGCCGCTGCGTCGGGCCCTACGGCGAGCACGCTGCCGCCCCGCTGACCCTGGCGGGCTGGGTCGCCTGGTCGAGCGGCGACGAACTGGAGGCCCGGGAGGCCCTCGCCATGGCGCTCGGCGCGGACCCCGAGTACTTGTTCGCACGCCTGTTGCATCAGGCCTGCAACGAAGGGCTCGACCCCGAATCGATCCGCCGTTGTCTGCGCGCGGACCGCGAGGGGCGGACGCAGTCTGTGAGCGCGGAGGAGGCGGGACGGGCCGCCGAAGGAGCTTCGGACGCTCCATCGGAGGCACCGTCGGGAACCGACGTGGCAGAACCTGGCGCGTCCGGTCGAGCGGACGGTCGCAGTCACGAGCCGACCCCGGGGTCCGGCTCCCGTCGGCGCCGCCGGACGCGGTCCGCGTCGCGCACCGACAGCAGTCCTCGACCGCCACGAGGGGCGGCGGGACGGCGGCGCCCGGCCGGCTCCCACCCTCGAACGCCTGCTGCTGGACCTTCGCATCCGGGCAGCACGAGGCCGGATGGCACGCATGCACGTTCGGAGGACGGCGCGGGCCGCGGCGCCTCGGCGGGGAGCGGTCACCTGGAGACGGAGGGAGGCGGATGAGCGCCGAGCGGGAAAGCGCCGGCCGGCGCCAGGCCGGGACACTGCTCGGCAGCGCGGCGAGGGACCGCGCCCCGTCGGGGCAGGAGAGGCCGAGGGAGGGCGGGGTGCGTCGACGTGCGATGAGCCGCTTCAAGATGAGTCTCAAGCGTCTGCGGTGCTTTCGTGGGGAAGGCGCGACTCCCGGCCCCGTCCATCCCCTTGGTCTGCCGAGCCGCTTCCGATGCCTGGGCTCCTTGTGCCGAGTCCGCCGCCCGTGTCGAGTGTGTCGCCCGCGCCGCGCGACGATGCCGCCCGTCCGGTGGCGGTTCGAACCCGCGAGCGCCCCATTGGCCGGGCGCCCCCGTCCGCCATGTGGCCGTCCGGTCGGCCTCTGCGATGTGAAGCGTGACCCCGGCGAGTCCATCTCCGTTCACCTGAGTGGCGGAGCGTCCGGACGGGTGGTTCCGCTGTCCGACCCATGTCCCGCAGGGCGCCCCTCTCCGCGCCCAGCCCGTCCGAGGCATATCGAGCGCAGGAGAAGCCACTCCATGCATCAGCAGCAGACCCGGCCCTCCGCCGCCGACGACAACCGCCCCCTCCCGGGCAGGCGCGAGCCCTTCCCTCAGGCGAGAATCGGCATCAGCGCGGCCGAGACGATCCGTGTCCCGGGTACGCCCCCGAAGGTACCGGCCGCCCAGGGACCGTCGCACGCCCCGGCCCCGCTCACCAGCGGGCACCGTCGCAGGGCCACCGCGCCGCCTCCCGCCGCCTCCGGGCGCTCACCGCAGTCACCGCCCCGTGCAGCTCCCGACCTGCCGCCCACACACGGCACCCTGATCTGTGTCGCCCTCCCAGGACTCGCCATCTCCGGCCCACAGGCACAACTCGCCGGCCGGGGACTGGAAGGCTTCTACCGAGGCGGCAGGCGTCTGCTCTCGCGATGCCAGGTCAGGGTGGCCGGGCGCGAGCCGCTCGTGGTGCAGGCCAGGATGACCGGGGCCGACCGGGCCCGTTTCGTCGGGACGCTGCGTGTCTCCCCGGCGGCGGGCCCGGATCCCGACGTCGTCGTCGAGCGCATCCGGAACGCGGACGGGACCGAGCGCATCACGCTGCTCAACGCCACTCTGCGTCCCCTGCGCCTCCCGGTCGAGGTCGCCCTGGGCACGGACTTTGCCGACCTCGGCGCCATCGCCTCCGGATCGACGGGCCCGGAACTCCCGGCCAGCGTCCACGATGCGGGCCTGCGCTGGGCCTCGGCCGGCGGCGGTGCCTGTGTCACCGCGCACCCGCCGCCCGCCGACGCACTGGCCTCCGCCGGACTGCTCCGCTGGGAACTGGAACTGCCTCCGGGCGGAACGGCGGACGTGGAACTCCGGGTACGCCCTGACGGGCCGGGCGGAGTACAGCCGCGCGCCGTGCGCCAGGCCGTGAACAGCCCCTTCGCGCCCGCACGGGCGGCAGGCGACGACCCCCGGGTGGCGACCCTGCTGCGGGCCGCGGTCGATGACCTGCAGGCTTTGCTGCTGCGCGACCCCGCGCACCCCTCCGACACCTACCTCGCGGCGGGTGCACCCTGGCGCTGCGGAATGGCACCGGCCGAGGCGCTGGCCGCGGCCCGGATGACGCTGTCTCTCGGTACCCGGCTCGCCGCGGGCACGTTGCGCACCCTCGCCCGCACCCAGCTTGCGGGCCCGGGGCCACGGGCCGGCCTCATCCCCGGGCCGAGACGCGACGCCGGCGCCTTCCTCCCGGCCGCATGCACGGGGACGGAGGCCACGCTGCTCTTCCCCGTCCTGCTCGCCGAGGCCCGCCGCTGGGGGCTGCCCGAACAGGAGACTCAGGAACTGCTGCCCACGGCCGAGCGCTGTCTGACCTGGCTGCGGAACACGGCAGGCGACGGCACCTACCTTGCCGACCCTCAGCCGGCGGGCCCGGTCCGCTGCGAGACACAGGCCCACGCCCACCGGGCTGCCGTCCTCGGCGCCGATCTCCTCGACGCATACGACAGGCCGGGGGGAGCCGAATTACGGCAGTGGGCCCAGGACGCGCGAAACGCGTTCCGGCAGGACTTCTGGGTCGAGGACCGGGGCGGCGGACGCCCGGCCGCAGCCCTGGCACCGGACGGGCGCCCTCTTGCGCACCTCGGTTCCACCGCCGTGCACCTCCTCGACACCGGGCTGATCGACGGGGGCAGGCTCGCTCCAGGTCTGCTCGACAAGGTGCAGACCGAGCACCTCGCCCGGCTGCTCGGCGGTCCGGCGATGGACACGGGCTGGGGGCTGCGCGGACTCGGCGCCAAGGGGGTCGGCCACAATCCGTTCGGCCACCGGAGTGGAGCCGTCCGGGTCCAGGAAACCGCGCTCGCCGTCGCAGGACTGGCCGCCGCCGGCTACGAGAAGGAGGCGACCAGCCTGCTGAGAGGGCTCCTGGACGCGGCAGAGCACTTCGATCACCGGCTGCCGGAGATGTACGCCGGGGAGCAGCGCTGCGCCGGGAGCGCTCCCCTCCCGCACCCGGCGGCCTGTCGCCCGGCGGCGACCGCCGCGGCCTCCGCGATCCTGGTCCTGACCGCGCTCGCGGGCATCCGCCCGGACGCCCCCGCCCGCACCGTCACCCTGCGCCCGGTTCGGAGCGCGCCCATCGGCGAGATCACCCTCACCGGGTTGCGCGTGGTGGGCGCTCCTTTCGCCGTGCGGGTCAGCAGACTGGGCCTCGCCATGGTCGAGGACGCGGCGGACGGCCTGCAATTGGGGGTGTGACCTCGTACAACGCCACTCGGACCGGGAACGCGCGCCGACCGTGCGCCCATACCGGAACGAAGCGGATCCGCCGTCGATGTGGATGACGAAGGGAGTGTTTATCGTCAGGCAGACGACTATGATCGCGGCATGCCCTACGACCCGTCAGCCTTTCCGCCTTTCGCCGTCACCGTGGACCTGGTCGTGCTGACCGTGCGCCGCCATGCCCTGTGTGCGCTGGCGGTACGCAGGGGCGAGCCGCCGTTCCAGGGGCGCTGGGCGCTGCCCGGCGGATTCGTTCGGGCCGACGAGGACCTGTCCCAGGCGGCAGCGCGTGAGCTGGCCGAGGAGACCGGGCTGCGCGCCCACGATCCTTCGGTTCCCGCCCAGGACAACGGCGCCCACCTGGAACAGCTCGCCACCTACGGCGACCCGAAGCGGGACCCGCGGATGCGTGTGGTCAGCGTCGCCCACCTCGCTCTCGCCCCGGACCTGCCCGCGCCCCGGGCAGGTGGTGACGCCAGCAACGCGCGGTGGGCGCCGGTCGAGGAACTGCTCCAGCAGGGTGGATACGGCCGCGACGGCGAGCCTGTGGCACCCCTGGCCTTCGACCACGCCCAGATCCTCGCCGACGGTGTCGAGCGGGCGCGCTCCAAGATCGAGTACTCGTCGCTGGCCACCGCGTTCTGCCCGCCCGAGTTCACCGTCGGCGAGCTGCGCCGGGTCTACGAGGCGGTGTGGGGTGTGGCCCTGGACCCGCGCAACTTCCACCGCAAGGTCACGGGAACCCCGGGGTTCCTCGTTCCGACGGGCGGCACGACCACCCGGCAGGGAGGCCGGCCGGCCCAGCTCTTCCGGGCCGGCGGCGCCACCCTGCTCAACCCTCCGATGCTCCGTCCCGAGGTCTGAGCGATTCGACGCCCGCGGCGTCGGTCTGCCGGAATCGGGCGCGTGAGCCGGGGCTCGATCCGTCGAATGGCGGACATGAGCCCTCGTGGCTCGGACGCCACCGCACAGCAGGTCGGGTTATACCGGAAAAACCGGACATTGCACGCTATCTTGCTGCAGGTGATCCAGGCCTTCGGACTGACCAGCACCGCCCGCAAGGCGCACCCGCCCGCCGTCTGCGACGTCTCCTTCGAAGCGCGTGCCGGCCGTGTCACCGCGCTCCTCGGTGCCGCGGGCGCGGGCAAGACGACTGCGCTCAGACTGATGCTCGAACTCCAGCAGGGGCGCGGCATCACCCACTTCAGAGGTCGGCCCCTGCACGGCATCCCGCATCCGTCGCGGGAGGTCGGCGTGGTCCTCGGTGACGTACCCGGTCATCCGGCGCGCTCGGTCCGCGGTCACCTGCGCATGCTGTGCGCGGCAGCGGGCGTTTCCGCCCGGCGTGCCGACGAGGTCCTCGAAGTGGTCGGCCTCGTCAGTCTCCGCGAGGAACGCCTCGGCACTCTCGCGCGCGGCATGGACCGCAGGCTAGGACTGGCCTGTGCGCTGTTGCCCGACCCGCACACGCTTGTGCTGGACGAGCCCACCGGCGGCCTCTCGGCCCGCGAAGCGCGCTGGCTGCACGGCATGATGCGGGCACACGCCGCCCAGGGCGGCACGGTGCTGTTCACGACGGCCGACTCCAAGGAGGCCGCCCGCACGTCCGACCGGGTCGTCACCCTCGACGACGGCAGGCTCGTGGCCGACCAGGAGGCCGACGAGTTCGCGCGCACCCGGCTGCGTCCGCGTGTGGCCGTCCGCAGCCCCCACGCCGCCCGCCTCGCGGCCCTGCTCGCCAAGGAGGCGCGTACCGCCCAGCGCTCCGTCGAGGTCGTGCGGGAGGGCGGTAACCGTCTGTCCGTGTACGGCAGTACGACCGCCGACATCGGCGAGACCGCGTTCCGCCACGGCATCCTCGTTCACCAACTCGCCGATGAGGTGGGGGACATGGGGCCGGGTGCGGACGCGGAATCCGGGGGCGAGACGGGGACGGCCGGTGAGGTGGTGACGACCGGACAGGAGCGGGGCGCACCGGACTCCGTGCCGGGTGAGTGGTCACGGAGCGCACCCGGTTCCCTGTCGGGGGAGTGTGACTCGGACTCCGGGCAGGGGGCGCCCCGCGACGCGGACGAGGAGCAGGGGTGCGCGGTGTCAGGCGCCTCAGTGCGGGAGCCGGAGCAGGACCTCGGCGGGGAACGGTCGTCGCTCGGTCAAACCCATGGCCACCAGTCTGTGCCGGACGGCGCGGAGACCGCCGACGGCATGCCCGTCGCCGGAGAGTCGCAAGCCGACACCGCCTCCGACACCGCCTCCGACATCGCCCGCGAAACCGACCGCTCGTCCGCAGACACCGTCTCCCTCGCAGACACATCCGCAGACACCGCCTCCCTCACGGACGCAGCGGACGGTGACGGCGGTGCTTCCCTCGATGATCTGCCCGTGATCGCCACCGGCTGGCGGCCCGCTGCAGCCGCACCGGGAACCGGTCCCTCGGGAGCCGGCGCCGATCCCGAGCCGCAATCCGGTGCGACGCGCACCGCCGTAGGCGCCCGGGCGGTCGGCGCGACCGTCCCCGGTGCACGGATTCCGGATGCCCGGAATGCCGGCAGCCGTCAACCTCAGGCCGGGCAGCCCTCGCGTCCCGAAGCGGCGCATGCCCTCGACGACCTGTCCCCCCTCCCCCCTCCCATCTCCGTCCGCCCCGCCCACAGTCCCCTCCGTCCACTGCGCTACGAACTGCGGCGTGCCACCGGGATCGGCGTCGGCTTTCTCACCTGTGGGGCCGTGCTGGTGCTGTCCGCGCTCACCGCCGTGGTCCTGGCGCGGATCGGCCACACCCCGCAGGCGCGACTGTTCGCGGCGTGGCCGCGGGGGCTGCCGCTGCCGCCAGCGGCACTCGGGGCGGGGCTGCTCGGGGCGCTGGCCTTCGGGGACGAGTTCCGCCACCCCGCGCTGGCGGCGGACCGCGGCACCGTGCCCCGCCGGCTGGGGCTGCTCACCGCCAAGCTCCTGGTCTCCGGGGCCACGGCTGTGACGCTGGCCTTCCTCACCGTGGGCTGCGACGCCGAGATGCTCTACCTCGTCTACGGACGGGAGCTCACCCAGGTTCCCTCGGACTGGCTCTCGCTGAGCGTGAGTTGGTTCGGGCTGGTGATCAGCTGCGCCTGGGCCGGGGTCCTGGCGGCCGGCGTCTTCCGGTCCACGACGGCGGGTCTCGCCGCCGTCCTCGCCGTACCCGTGGTCGTCGTCCCCGTCGTGCACCAAGTGCTGCAGGGGCAGGCCGTGCCGATTGCTGCCGGTCTGTCCCTGCGGATGCGGGAGCTGTTCCTCCTGCAGTGGCCCTTCGGCGGGGAGCGCTATCTGCTAGGCGTCGCCCGGGTCGTCGCTCAACCCGTCGGGGGTGCGATGACATTGTCGCTCGCCGCGCTGCTGTGCGCGTATGTGCTTACCACGCTGCGTACCAGGGCTCGATGAAGGCTGTCCGCACGCATCCGGACCCGCTGTGCGCACAACTCCCCGGAGAAAGCCCGTTTCTTTCCGATAAGGCGTCAATTGCGATGCGGTGAGCGATCACCCTTTCGTGTGCTTTTCACCAAAGACCTCAAGGGAGTTGGAGGCGACGCCGACAAAGGATCCGTGAGTACCCTTGCGCACACCATGATGACCGCCGCCCGCTCCGCAGACTCAGGTCTGACCGGCCCGGGCGAACTCGACCGCTACCCCTACGCGGAGGCCCCGGTGGCCGACCGCGTCGGAGCGCCCGCCTGGGAGGGAGCGGACCCGGAGCTGGGCCGGGTGGGCCGGCGTGCCGCGGGAACCCGCGGCCGCGGACTGCACGGCCAACTCGTCCAGCAGCTGGGTCAGATGATCGTTTCCGGGGACCTGGGGGCGGACCGCCCGCTGGTGCCGGAGGAGATCGGCCAGCGCTTCGAGGTCTCCCGCACCGTCGTCCGTGAGTCCCTCCGTGTCCTGGAGGCCAAGGGCCTCGTCAGTGCCCGCCCGAACGTCGGCACCCGCGTGCGCCCCGTCAGTGACTGGAACCTCCTGGATCCGGACATCATCGAGTGGCGGGCCTTCGGGCCGCAGCGCGACGACCAGCGCCGCGAGCTGAGCGAGCTGCGCTGGACGATCGAGCCACTCGCCGCCCGTCTCGCCGCCGGGCACGGACGCGAGGAGGTGCAGCAGCGTCTCTCCGACATGGTCGAGATCATGAGCCATGCCATGGCCCAGGGCGACGCGCTGACCTTCTCGCGCGCCGACACCGAGTTCCACGCCCTGCTCATCCAGATCGCGGGCAACCGCATGCTCGAGCACCTGTCCGGGATCGTCTCGGCCGCACTCCAGGTCTCCGGCGGCCCGGTCACCGGCTGTGACCGGCCGAACGAGGGCTCCCTCGCACTCCACGCGCGGATCGTCGACGCGCTCGGAACCGGCGACGGTACGGCGGCGGAGGCGGCCATGCGCCAACTGCTCACCGTCCACCCTGAGGTGGAACGAGTGGTCCCCGCCCCGCGAGAGCACTGAGCCCTGCCGAAAGCGGTGTGGTCGCCGGTGTGCCGCGTTGTGGTGGCTCGCCCTCATCAACGACAACGACTTCGGGATGACCGACGGTCCGGGCGCGCTCGACGCCCAGGGCCGTCTCGTCGACAGCGGCATCAGGACGA
>NZ_JBFAET010000133.1:0-25200 GCF_040642095.1 Streptomyces sp. NPDC020362 | reverse complement strand
GTGGAGGCGGAGATGCGGGCGGGCCTGTACAGCCGTCTGCAACGGCTCCCGGTGTCCTTCCACGACCGGTGGGCTTCCGGCCCTCAGCCCGTGGGCAGGGTCGGCTGCACCCGGCGCAGGAAGGTGGCGTTGTCGGGGGTGTCCCGCATCCGCTCCAGCACCGTCTCCAGTGCGGCAGGTCCGCTCTCGCGTGCGCGCAGGGCCCGGCGCAGTCCCCGGACGGCCGTCAACTCGGCCGGGGTGAGCAGGAGTTCCTCGCGGCGGGTGCCCGTGGGGTCGACGTCCACGGCCGGGAAGACACGGCGGGCGGCGAGTTCCCGGTCCAGCCGCAGCTCCATGTTGCCCGTGCTCTTCAGCTCCTCGAAGAAGTAGCCGTCGGCACGGGAGCCGGTGTCCACCAGAACGGTGGCGAGGATGGTGAGCGAGCCGCCCTCCTCGGCCTGGCGTGCCGCACCGAAGAACCGCTTGGGGCCGAGCAGCGCGCCCGCGTCGACACCGCCGCTCAGCGTGCGCCCGCCGGCCGCCGAGGCGTTGTTGTGGGCCCGGCACAGCCGGGTCAGGGAGTCCAGCAGGACGACGACGTCCTCGCCGTCCTCGACGAGCCGCTTGGCCCGCTCCACGACCAGGTCGGCGAGGGCGATGTGCTCCTTGGGCGACCGGTCGAAGGTGGAGGCATACACCTCGCCGCGCACCGAGCGGCACATCTCGGTGACCTCCTCGGGACGCTCGTCCAGCAGGAGGACCATCAGGCGGCACTCGGGGTGGTTTGCGGCCACGGCCGCGGCGATCTGCTGGAGCAGCACGGTCTTGCCGCTCTTCGGCGGGGCCACGATCAGTCCGCGCTGGCCCTTGCCGACCGGCGCGAACAGGTCGGTGACCCGTCCGGCCAGGCCGGACGCCGGGTGTTCGAGGCGGATCCGCCGGTGCGGGTGGAGCGGGGTCAGGTCCCGGAAGCTGCGGCGGCCCCGGAGCTCGCCCGGGGTGCGTCCGCCTACGCGGGCGACCTCGGTCAGGGCACGCTGTGCCCCGAGGACGCCCTCGACGAGGTCGCCCTTGCGCAGACCGTGACGGCGGATCAGCGCCGCAGGGACCTGGGGGTCGGCGGGGGAGGGGAGGCAGTTCGGGGCCCGCAGGTGCCCCTTCCCGTGCGCGTCGATGTCGAGGACACCGGCGGCGGGCCGGGCGGCCGTGGCCTGCTGCTCCACATGAGGGGGTTCGAGTGTGGTGGTCATGGGTGGTCCTTTCACGGACGGAGGACATGAGGAAGGGGGGAGGGCCGCGGGACGGGAGGGCGTACGTGCCTCCTGGCGGCGGAAACGGCACCTCGGACTGGAGGTGTGCTGAGAAGCTGACGTGCCTGCGCCGGACGGCGACGGACGGATCAGCATGGAGAGGAGGAACTGGCACCGGCGCCCACAAGGGGGCGTACTCGCGTGCTGACAGCACGGTACCACCCGATGACGCGGTACGGCTCCGATCGGGGCAACACGTTCGGTGTCCGGCCTGTTCCCGCCGTGGGGAGAGGGGCTTCCCATCATGCGGAGAGGCGCCCGGACCGGCCGTGGGGGAGGTGCGGCGGTGCTCCGGGTGAAGTGACGTGGGAGGCGGCTGCGCTGAATGCCCGTCGGCGCAGCGATCGGGCTCGATCCCGTCCTGCGGCCGTCAGGAGAACCCATGGAGCCCACCCCCGTCCGTGCACCGCACCGCCTGGATCCCTCCGGCGGCTGCCGCACGTCGACGACGCCCGGCTGTCGGCCCGCGGTGCCGTGGCGCCGGTCGTCCTGCCCGGCGGCATCGAGGGGATGGCCGTACTCGGGCACGAGGCGCTCGGGGAGTTCCTCCAGCGCCCCGATGTGGCCAAGGACGCAATGCACTTCAGGGCGTCGCAGGAGGGCCGGATCGGCCCGGGCCGGCCACTGCTGACCATTGCGACCGTGCGGGGCATGACCACCCCCGACGGGGACGATCACCGCAGGCTGCGGTCGCTGTGAGCCGGGCGTTCACCCCCCGGCAGAGCCGAGCGCCCCGGCGACGACCTCACCAGCGCCCTGATCGCCGCCCGTGCCGACGTCATGCGTCACCTCTGCCTGGGGTACGGCGCCCACTACTGCCTTGGTGCCCCGCCGGCCCGGCTGGAGGCCACGGTCGCGCTGGAGCGGCTGTCCACCCGCTTAGCGCGACTGGACCTCGCGGTGCGCGAGGACGAGCTGTCCCGTCACGCCAGTTTCGTCGGCAACAGCGTCCGGGTGCTTCCCGTGCGCATGGGAGAATGAACGAGGTGTCGTGATTCCGTATCAGCCGTCCCCATACCATAACGATCCCGGACGTCAGGGGACTTGACCGTCAACCGTGCATTATCGTCACGACATGTCCACGCCACCGCAGCCTCAGCAGCCGGCCGACCAGCCCCCGCAGCAGCCCCCGGTCCCGCCGCAGCCGACGGCCTACCCCTACCCGAACCCGCAGTCTCCCCCGCCGGGGAACTTCTACGCGCAGCCCACGCAGGTCAGTCTGCCCGCCCAGCCCATGCCGGGTCAGCCCCAGCCGGGGAACCCCTATGCGCAGCCTCTGCCGCAGCCGTACGGCCCCGTGCCGGTCCCGCCCTCCGGTGGCGGCGGCGCTGCCGGGCGGGCGGTGCTGTGGGCCGTCGTCGGCGCGGTCGTCGCCTCCGCGGCGTGGGCGGCCGGAGTGTTCCTGATCGGCGGCAAGGGCGACAGCGCGGACCTGCGCGGCTATGCGGCGCCCTCCAACATGTGCTCGGGCGCGGACTACTCGTCGTTCAAGGACGAGTACTCCGCGAGCGACTCCTCGCCGACGCACAACTCCCTCAAGGACAAGGCGCTGGACGAGAGTTACTGCAGTGCGAGCCTGAAGAAGACGGGGTCCACGTACTCCGATGCCTATCTGACCATGCAGGTGGACCTGCACAGGAAGACCGACCCGGGGCCGGAGTTCACCGCCACCTGGAAGAACTACGGAGACAGTCACACCGGCTACGACGTCAGCCCGGTCAAGGGCATCGGCGACGAGGCCTACCTGGTCAGCCAGGACACCAGCAGTGGATCGTCCAGCGGCTCCCGCTACGCCACGCTCGCCGTGCGCGACGGCTGGGTGACGTACACGATGAGTTACAGCGCCTACCTCACCTCCTACGACCAGGACAAGAACCCGCCCGGGCTCAGCGAGGTGTCCGACTGGCTGAAGGCGGACACCAGGTCCACGCTGGAGCGGCTCAAGGGCTGACGGCCGCCCGTGCCGAACGGGCCTGTGCGTCCTCGACGATCCGGTCGAACCGGGCGCCCATCGCCTCGGCCAGTGCCTGGGCGCCCGAGAGCGGACGCACCATGACAGTGAACTCCTCGATCAGGCCCTCCTCGTTCACCCGCAGGAAGTCGCAGCCGGTCAGCTCCCGGTCGCCCACGCGGGCGCGGAAGACCAGTGCGTGGTCGCGGCCGTCGGAGCCGGCCAGCTCGCGCTCGTAGCGGAAGTCCTCGAAGACCTGGGAGACCGCGCGCAGGATCGCCGCGGTGATCGCCTTGCCCGGATAGGGCTTGAAGACGACCGGGCTGGTGAAGACGACGTCCTCGGCCAGCAGTGCCTCGACCGCGTCCATGTCGCCCGCCTCTACCGCCTCACGGAACGCGCGCATCCGATCACCTCGCATAGTCAATTAATTGAATAGGTGCGGATGAGGGTAATCATCTGCTGCTAGCGTGTCCACATGTCGCTCAAGTACGCCGTCCTGGCCGCCCTGCTGGAGGGCGAGGCCTCGGGCTACGAGCTGTCGAAGGTGTTCGACGTCTCGCTCGCGAACTTCTGGCCCGCCACGCCCCAGCAGCTCTACCGCGAGCTGGAGCGCCTGGCACAGGACGGGCTGGTCGAGGCCCGGACGGTGCCGCAGGAACGCCGCCCCACCAAGCGGATGTTCACGCTCACCGAGGCCGGCCGGACGCAGCTGGCCGCCTTCGCCGCCCAGCCGCCGAGACGGCCCACCGCCGTCCGCGACGAACTCCTCATCAAGATCCAGGCCATGGACGGCGGCGACCCGGAGGTCACCCGGGCGCTGATCGAGGAGCGCAGGGGCTGGGCGCGCGGCAAACTCGACCGCTACGAGCGGGTGCGCGACCGCCTCCTGGACGGCCGGAGCGAGGGGGAGTACCTGCGCACGGCCGACCGGATCGGCCCGTACCTCACCCTCATGGCCGGGATCGCCTTCGAGGAGGAGAACCTGCGCTGGTGCGATCGCGTTCTCGCAGTCCTGAAACAGCGGATCCCTCTAGGCTGACGGGATGTTCAGCCCCGAAGGCCCCACGCTGCGCGAACTCGCCGTGCAGGCGCTGTCCTCCGTCGAGCGCGGATACGACCTGCTGGCCCCGAAGTTCGACCACACGCCCTTTCGGACGCCGGACGCGGTGCTGGGAGCGGTGGCGAAGGGGCTCGGTCCGCTCGGCCCGTTCGAGGACGGTCTCGACCTGTGCTGCGGGACCGGCGCCGGGACGGAGGTCCTGGCCGGGCTGTGCCGCCGGAGTGTGACCGGCGTCGACTTCAGCGCCGGCATGCTCGATGTCGCCCGGCGCAGGGCGGCGGGCAGGGACGGATGGCGACCGGCGGCGGCTGAGGGCTCGGGCGGGTGGCGATCGGGGACGGCTGAGGGGCCGGGCGTCGCGTGGGTGCGCGGCGACGCCCGGGCCCTGCCGTTCACGGCCGCCTTCGACCTGGTGGTCAGCTTCGGGGCGTTCGGTCACTTCCTGCCGCGGGAACTGCCCGGGCTGTTCGGCCAGGTGCACTCGGTGCTGCGGCCGGGCGGCCGGTTCGCCTTCCCGGTGCTCGCCCCGCCCCGCCCGGCGAGCCTCGGGTTCTGGATGCTGCTCGGCTTCGACGCGGTGATGCGGGTGCGCAATGCCGTGTGGCGGCCGCCGTTCGTCATGTACTACCGGGCCTTCCGACTCGGTCTGGTGGTGGAGGAGCTGACGCGCGCCGGATTCGTCGTCGGCCTGCAGGACCTGCCCGAGTTCGGGTGGCGCGGCGACGGAAGTCCCCGCGCCCGGCTGGTCGTGGCGCGCAGGCCGGACGGCGCTATCCCGCCGCCGGCAGCGTGAACTCGTAGACCAGCGCGTCCCGTTCGGCGTTCACCAGCAGGTCGGTGATCTCCAGCGGGCGGGCGTACTGGTCGTGCACGCGCCGGGTCACCCGGACCGAGGCGGCGTCGCCGACCTTGGTGATGGCGTCCCGGTGGTGCAGGGTCAGACCGGCCTTGCGCATCCAGTCGTAGGCCCGGCGCAGTTGGGCGGGTGTGGCCCCGTCGGCCCGGTCGCGGTAGCGGGCCAGCTCCGCGACCTCGGCCAGCGCCACGGCCGAGAACGACGTCACCGCCGTACGCAGCGCCCGCCCGTGGGGTGTGGCCGACTGGTAGCGGTGCACCAGCGTCGGCCGGTGCGGGGCCAGGCCCAGCGCCTGGGCGTGCTCCGGCGACGGCGCCTCCCAGGTCACCGTCGCCCGGTCCACCGCACACGGGTCCGCCGGGCGGGCGCCGACCGGGAAGGTGAGGGAGACCGGCTCCTCGACCGGACGGCCGTCCAGAGTGGCATGGCTGCCCCGTCGGTCGGTGGCGACCAGACCGCTGCGACGCAGTACCTCCAGCGCCTGCCGGACGGTCTCCCGGCTGACCCCGAAGTGCCGGGCCAGGTGCCGCTCGCCCGGCAGCCGCTCGCCGGGCGGAACGGTGCCGTCGCGCAGTTCGTCGAGAAGCAGCGACGCGACCTGCCAGTACCGGGGCCGGTCGGCGGTCTGCGGGGGATCGTGCGGGGTGGTGCGGGCCATGCCGCGCCTCCTGTTGGTGACAAGACGTAGCCGTGCGGGCTCATTGTGCGACCAGATCTAGCATTGGTCTAAACCGCGAGGGAAGAGCGGCCTGCCGGTTCGGCCGAAACCCACCCCGCACGACCGGGGTGTCACAAGGCGCTGTAGAGGGCGTTCACCAGGGCCGTCTTGCGTGGATCATTCGCGATGTGCGGCCCCATCCGGTTCATCGCATAGCCCAGCGAGACCCCCGCTTCCGGGTCGGCGAGCCCGCAGGAACCGCCGAACCCGTCGTGTCCGAAAGCCCGTGGGTTGGGGCCGTAGGAGCCGCCCGGACCGCTGAGCCACAAGCCGAGACCGCACTCCGTCTCGCTCCCGAAACCCGCACCCAGCACCAGATCGCGGCAGCTGCCCTGCCCCTCGCGCACCCGTTCCGCCGCCTGCGGCGACAGGATCCGCCGGCCGCCGCAGGAGCCGCGCCCGGCGAAGACGCCGTACAACTCGGCCACCGCCCGTGCGGTCCCGTGTCCGTTGGCCGCCGGGATCTCCGCCGCCCGCCACTCGGGGGAGTTCGCCTCCGTCGCGCCCACCGGCGGATTCGCCAGAGCGGCAAGTGCGGCGGGGGTCAACTGGCGGAAAATCGCGGCCTGCTCGCCCGTGTCCTCGGTCCGTGGGTGCACCAGCTCGGCCGCTCGGCCGGATTCCTTCTCCGGCAGACCGATGGTGAAGTCGATCCCGAGCGGCCCGGTCACCTCCTGCTGCAGGAGTGCTCCCGGCCGCAGTCCCGAGACGCGCCGTACGACCTCGCCGACCAGGAAGCCGTAGGTCAGCGCGTGGTACCCGGACCGCGTACCCGGCTCCCACCACGGCTCGGTCGCCGCCAGGCGCGCGGTCGTCAGCTCCCAGTCGTAGAGCTGCGCGAGGGTGTGCGGCTCGCGCAGGCCGGACAGTCCGGCGCGGTGCGACAGCAGATGCCGGACGAGGATGTCCTCCTTGCCCTGTGCCGCGAATTCCGGCCAGTACGCGGCCACCGGGCGGTCGAAGTCGAGCAGCCCGCGATCGGCGAGGAGGTGCGCGCACAGCGCCACCGGACCCTTGGTGGTCGACCACACGTTGACCAGGGTGTCCCGCTCCCACGGGCGGGTGCGGGCCGCATCCGCCCAGCCGCCCCACAGGTCCACCACCGTCACCCCGTCGACGGTCACGGCCGCCGAGGCGCCCAGCTCGCCCCGCTCCCGGAAGTTCTCCTCGAACGCCTCCCGCACCGCGGCGAATCGCGCGTCGCAGTGGCCGTGGACCTGTGCCTCGTGCGCTGACATCGGACCTCCGTCGTGGCCGGAAACCCGGGCCGCGGCGCTGCGACCCGGGCGCACCGAACATACCGACTGGTCGGACCAGCGGGAAGGGGCGGGTGCGGGCTCCTCAGGCGTAGGACCGGAGCCAGTGCAGCTTGCGCGCCTCCTGGAACGGTCCGCCACCCTCGTGGTCGTTGAAGTCGTACACCTCGATCGCCTTGTCCTCGTGCGCCCAGGCGTTGAACGCCGCGAAGACGGTCGACGGCGGGCAGGTCTGGTCCTCCAGGGCCGCCGAGAAGAGCGCCGGGGCCCGGCCGCGGGCCGCGAAGTGCACGCCGTCGAAGTAGGAGAGCGTGCGCAGCGCATCGGCGGCGCGGCCGCGATGCGTTTTGAGGAACAGGCCTATCTCGCGATACGGGTGACGGTCCGTCACGGTGGTCGCCCGCGGGTAGTCGCACAGGAACGGCACGTCCGGGGCGATCGCCACCAGATCGGGGACCAGCCCGCCGACGGCGAGGGTGATGCCGCCGCCCTGGCTCTCACCGATCACCGCGGTCCGCGCCGGGTCCGTGAGCGGGTGCGAACGGGCCGCCTCCACCGCGCGCACCGCGTCCGTGAACACACGGCGGTAGTAGTAGTTCTCGGGCGCGTCGATGCCCCGCGTCATGAAGCCCGGATACGCGGGCGCGGCCCCCACCGGGTCCGCCGTACCGCCCCCGCCGCCCCAGGCGCTGCCCTGCCCGCGGGTGTCCATCACGAAGTGCGCCCTGCCCGTCGAGGCCCACAGCAGCTTCTCGTGCGCCAGGCCGCGTCCGCCGCCGTAGCCGATGAACTCCACGACCAGCGGGAGCGGCTCCGTGGCGCCGGCCGGCAGGCGCAGCCAGCCCTTGACCGGGTGACCGCCGAACCCGGTGAACGTCACGTCGTACACCTGCACCGTGGACAGTGCCGTGTCCACCGGCTCGAAGCGGGCGTCCAGCTCGTGCTCGCGCGCCTCCTGCAGGGTCTTGCTCCAGAAGGCGTCGAAGTCGTCGGGCGCGGTGGACGTGCTGTGGTACTTGCGGAGTTCGTCGAGAGGGAGGTCGAACAGGGCCATCGGCAACCGCCTTGAGGGAGGGAGTCTGCGGGATCTCACCGTAGGGGGTGGGTGCGAGGCCGGCCAGAGGGCGGTGAAAGCGCTTGCTGAGGTTGCGGAGTCAAGTGATCCGCGGCCGCGGCGTGAAGTGATCCCTGTCCGTGGGGTGAAGCGTTCCATGCCCGTGGGGTGAGGCGATCCCGGCCCGTGTCCGTGGGGTGAAGTGGTCCCTGCCCCTGCTCGTGGGGTGACGTGATCCCCAGGGCCCGGTGGCCGAAGCGCCCGGCGGTCAGGTTCTCGGCTGGGTCCACTTCGGGCCGGTGCGCGCCCATTCCCGTTCCCACTCCGCCAGGCGGTGGCGCAGCGCGATACGGCGCTCCACGGCGTGGCCGAGAAGGACCACAGCCGCCGCCCCGCCCGCCGCGACCACGCCGACGGTCACCGTGTGCTGCCAGACCGCGACGTCGTCCGGTGGCGGTGCGACACTGCGCCCCCGGGCGTCGAACCAGACGGTCACCACGTCTCCGGCGCGGCTCCCCGCCGGAACCCGGGCCGTCCCGGTGTGCGCTCCCTTGCCCGGCTCGGTCCACCGGACCCGGGCCCGGTAGGGGTGCTCACGGTCGCCCTGCACCGTGGGCCGGTGCGCGGACGTGCTGCCGAGCACCACGGCCCGTACCCGGTGCCGCTCGGCCCGCTGTGTCACCGCGATCGTCTGCGCCCGGTCATGCGCGTGCAGGGCCGCCGCCACTCCGGCCAGGGGGGCCACCACGAACAGCAGGACGGCGACGATCAGTACCGTCCACGCCTCCACGACGTCCGACCGGCGCCGCACCGGATTGTGCCGCCAGCGCCAGCCACGCACCTGGGTACGCATGTCCACCTCCTCGCCGCCGGCGGAGCCGCAGGAGCGGGCGAGCCGGGTCCGGTCGTCCGCCCCCGCTGCACACGAGCGTCCACATCCGTCTCGTACCCCGTACGGCGCACCTTGGCTCACGCCGCCGACCGCGACTTCCGGCCCACCTGAAGCACGGCACACGACACGCGCCCCGGGGTCGCGCGAGCGGCGGTCCGAGCCACCCGCGCGCCCGGCCGGCCCGTCAGCCGAAGCGTTCGATGCGGATGCGCTCGACCGGCTGACCGGCCCCGACCAGCAGACGGGAGGCGTGCTCGGCGAACCCGTTGGAGCCGCACACATAGGCCTCCCACCCACCCGGCGGCTGCTCGGCCAGGAGCGGCGCCACATGTGCGGCCGTCATACGACCCACCGGCACGCCGAAAGGGGCACTGCGCGTGAACACGGCAGTCGTCTCGGGGCCCAGCTCCTGCGCGTAGACCAGCTCCTCGGGGCTGCGCGCCGACACCAGCATCCGCAGGGGCACGGTGAGACCCCGCGCCCGGTGGTGCCGCACCATCGACATCAGCGGTACGACCCCGGAACCGGCCCCGAGCAGCAGGGCGGGCCGGTCGCCCGGCCAGGCGAAGAAGCCGCTGAGCGGGCCGCGCACCTCGACCGTGTCTCCGGGCGCGGCCACGGTGTGGAACCAGCCCGAGACCTCGCCGTCCGGCACATGGTCCAAGGTCAGCTCGATGTGGCCCGACCCGTCGGGTGCGGACGCGATCGAGTAGTGGCGCTGCGCCACATAGCCGTCCCCCGCGGTCAGTCGCAGCATCAGATGCTGACCGGGCAGGTGCCCCGCCCAGCCCGGCACCGCGAGGCGAAAGGTGGCCGCCTGCGGTGTCTCGCGCCGGATCCCGGTCAGCGTGGCCGTCTGCCACACCGCCGCCGCCTGCTCGCTGACGGCGATGCGCCCGGGCACGGCGAAACGGGTCGGGGCAGTGAAGGTCGTGTTCACCGTCTCAGTCACCGGAGTACCGCTGCTCCTCCCAGGGATTGCCCCGCTCGTGGTAGCCGTTGCGCTCCCAGAAACCCGGCTCGTCGTGGTCGAGGAGCGTGATGCCGGCGATCCACTTGGCGCTCTTCCAGAAGTACAGGTGCGGCACCACCAGCCGTGCCGGACCGCCGTGTTCGGGCGCGAGCGGCCTGCCGTCGTGCTCAAAGGCGATCCAGGCCCGCCCTCCGGTCACGTCCGCGAGCGGCAGGTTCGCGGTGTAGCCCGTGTGGGAGTAGGCGATCACATGGGTGGCGGACTCATGGGGCCGTACCACATGGAAGAACGCGTCGAGCGAGATGCCACCGAACCGCACCCCGAACTTCGACCAGCCGGTCACACAGTGGATGTCCCCCTCGTACGACGAGCCGGGCAGGGCCTGTGCCGCGTCCCAGTCCCAGGTGTGCGGCCGCTCCACGAGTCCGTCGATGCGGAAGGACCAGTCGGCGGGTGTCAGGTCGGGGGTGACCTCGGCGGACAGGACGGGCCAGTCGTCCCGTGCGTCGTACTGCCCGGGGGGCAGCCCCGCGTCCTCGACGCGCGGGCGGCCCGTGAAGCCTCGGGTGACGTTCATGTTTCAACCGTACGTTGTCTCCGCGGGTGCTCCGTCCCAGGTCGGTGCCCCGATTGTTGCGGCGGTACGAACGTGTGTCGGGACCGGGAATAGCCGCCCCGCGCTTCTCCTTGGCGCAGAGTGCCGGCCGGTGCGCCGGTGACGGCACGACGGAAGTGAGGGAAGAGGATGCCCGAGGCCCACGTCTTCACAGGGTGCGGCGGCCCCGAGACCGAGGCGCCGACCGGGGCGGCCGCATGACCGGCCCGCAGGTGCCGCACATTCTCGACAACCCCGCCCTCGCCTCCCTGACCGGCCCGCACGCCCGCTTCGCCGAGCAGCGGGGCCGCGTGCTGCGCTACCCGGTCGACGTCTCCCCGTGGCTGGGCCTGCCCGCCGAGCCCGACGCGGACGACTGGGCGGATCTGGCCGCGCTGGCCGGTCCCGGCTGCGAGGTGCCGCTGCCCGGCTTCCGCGGGGAAGTCCCCGACGACTGGGAGGTGACCTTCCGCGTCGAGGGGGTACAGCTGGTGGACGACGGCCTCGCCGCGGCACCGGACGCCGAGGCGGTCCGGCTCGGCCCGGCGGACGTACCCGAGATGCTGGACCTGGCGGCGCGCACCCGGCCCGGCCCGTTCCTGCCGCGCACCATCGAACTCGGCGCCTACCTGGGCATCCGCCGCAAGGGTGCCCTGATCGCCATGGCGGGGGAGCGGTTGCACCCGCCGGGCTGGACCGAGATCAGCGCGGTCTGCACCGACCCGGCCTTCCGCGGCGAGGGCCTGGCCACCCGGCTGATCCTCGCGGTCGCGCACGGTGTCCGGGAGCGCGGCGAGACCCCGTTCCTGCACACCGGGGCCCGCAACACCGACGCCATCCGGCTGTACGAGTCCCTCGGCTTCCGGCTGCGCCGGCGCAGGGCGTTCCTGGCGGCCCGGGCCCCCGAACACCTCGCGGAGGACCGGGCCGCCGTAGCGGTGCCGTGACCGGCCACGGCTCGGGCGTACCGGTGCCGCGCCCGTAGCGCGGCCGCGACCGGCGGGTCAGCCGGACCCGGCGCCGGACGGGCCGGCGTTGTAGCGCTCCAGGTAGGCCGCGAAGCGGACCAGGTCCTCCTGCTGCCAGTCCGCGAGCCGCTCCCGGAAGGCGGCCCGGCGGCTGCGGGTGACCTGGGCCAGGATCTCCCGGCCTGCTTCGGTCAGGTGCAGCACCTGGACCCGGTGGTCCTCGGGATCCAGACGCCGTTCGATCAGCCCGGACTGCTCCAGGGCTGCCACCTGCCGGCTCACGGTCGACTTGTCCAGGGCGTAGTGGGCGGCCAGGTCGGTCGCCCGGCAGCCGCCGCTCTCCTCGAGGTGGCCGAGCAGGGTGTACGACACCAGCGACAGCTCGGGGTGCATGCGTCCCGCCGAGGCACGGGCCCGGCGGGCGAAGACCGTCATCTCGCGCTGGATCCTCTCCACGGCCGATTCCGCCGCAGTCACGAGAACACCTCCATGGGCTCGGTCACGGGAATACCTTCCCCGCGCGATCTAGTTGTACAGTACAACTTGAAGTGAAAGTTGTATAAGCCAACTATTGGAGGTCGCCCGCGATGAGGTCACCGGCACTGCGCCATGTGCTCACGCACCTGATCACCCCGCTGCTGATGTGCCTGGGCATGGGGCTCGCGTACATGGGGGCCTTCGTGACCCCCGAGCCGAACCACCTGCCCGTGGCCGTCGTCGGCGACGGGCCCCGGGCGAAGGTGTTCGCCCAGACCGTCAAGGACACCGCGGGGGACAAGCTCGACGTCCGTACCGTCACCACCCGCGCCGCCGCCGTGGACCTGCTGAAGTCCCGGGATGTGACCGGCGCCTATGTGCCGAGCGCCAAGGCGCCCGAGCTGCTGGTGGCCACTGCCGCGTCCGACATGGGGGCCACCGCCGTCGAGAGGGTCTTCACCCCGGTCGCCGCCCAGGAGGGCGCCCCGCTGAAGGTCACCGACGTGGCCGCGCCGGTCGCCGACGACCCCACCGGGCAGGGCCTGTTCTTCCTGCTGATCGCGGTCAGCATCGGCTCCTACGCCTCGGTCGCCGCTCTCGGAGCCGCGGGTGCCGCGCTCCCGATGCGGGTACGGGCACTGCTGGCGCTCGGCGTCTCCGCCGTGGCCGGTGCCATCGGCGCACTGCTCGCCGGGCCGGTGTTCCACCTCGCGCACCACTCACTCGCGAGCCTGTGGGGGATGGCGTGGCTGTACTCCGCCGGCATCCTCTTCATCGGCGTCGGCCTGCACACCTTCCTCAAGCGGTGGACCACCCTGACCATGATGGTGCTGTTCGTGATGCTGAACTTCACCAGCTCCGGCGGTCTGTTCCGGCCCGAGCTGCAGAACGGCTTCTTCGGAACCCTGCACGCCTTCTGGAACGGCGCCGGTTTCGTCGAGGGCATCCGCAGCCTGCTGTACTTCGGCGGCGACGGCCTCGCCCGCAACGTGTGGACGCTCGTGGTCTGGCTGCTCGTGGGCCTCGCGGTGACCGCGGTCGCCGCTGCCTACGAGCGGGCACAGGCGTCCCGCCCGGCGACCGCCCCGGCCGCCGTTCTTCCCGAGCCCGCGCCGGGCTCGGAGCACTCCGGACGGCGGACGGAGCGAGAGGTTGAGCAGGCGGCCGTGGCCGGGGAAGGGGCCGAGGAAGAGATCGAGGAGGCGGTCGGCGTCTGAGGAGCGGCCCTACGGACGGGCCGCTCCGGACGAGCCGCATCCGAGGAGTCGTTCCGGACGAGCCGCACTCGAAGAGTCGTTCCTGACGAGCCGCACCGCAAGCGCCCTAGCGCAAGTGCCGTACCAGGCGAGCCCTACCGGAAGACCGGACGCGGCAGCCGGTCCGTCTGGCGCCGTGTCACCGGACGAGGGAGCACGCCGCCCGGCGACGGGCGGAGCCCCTCCTCGGGTCGGGCCGCCTCACCGGCCGTCGGCCGACCCGATCGTCACCACCCGCGCCCACTCGGGCGGGGTGTCCGGCCGGTAGCGGGGGTCGTTCTCGCTCCGGGACCCGCCCGACCGGTGCCGGGAGAAGAGGCCCACCACCGTCCGGCACGCCGGTCGCGCGGCCGGCCAGGGCGTCTGTCCGTCCGTCAGGACCACGACGACGTCGGGCCCCGGCCGTGTCCGCAGGGCGCGGGCGAAGCCCGTCCGCAGATCCGTCCCTCCACCGCCCGTCAGCTCGATCCCTTCGGCCCGGCACAGCGGGTTCACGGACTGGGCCGCCGCGTCGCACGACACGACGGTGACCAGGTCCCGCCGGCCGCCCACCGCACGGGAGATCGCGGCGACCTCCAGGAGCGCGCTGCCCAGTTCGGCGTCACTGACCGACCCGGAGGTGTCGACGACCACGCAGACCCGAGGGGGCCTGCGCCGGAGGCTGGGCAGGACGGCGCCGGGCACCCCGGCCGAGCGGCGCGCCGGGCGGCCGTAGCTGTAGTCGTCGCCCGAGCCCACGCCGGAGGTCGCCGAGCGGAGCGCCGCACCCAGCAACTCCCGCCAGGGCTGCGGCGGATGGAACACCTCCTCGGCCCACCGTCGCCAGCCCTGGGGAGCGTTCCCGGGGCGGCCGACGATGCCCTGCGCCACCCGGAAGCGGACCGCGTCCCGCTCCTGGTCGCTCAGACCGTGGGCGCCCTCCGGTCCCAGCTCCCACCCGCGGTCCAGCCCGTCGGCCCCGCTGCCGCAGTCCAGCCAGGCGAGCCGCTCGGTGATCAGCCCGTCCCGGAACCGCCGCAGGTAGTCCTCCATGAGAAGTCCCGTCGGCAGTCCCAGTGTCCCGGGGTGGACCGCGCCCTCGGGCCGGACCAGCCCGTCGCCGTACGCGTCGTCGTTGATTTCGAGGTCCGCGGCGATGTTCATCCGCAGCCGGTCCCCGAGGCCGGTCAGCCCGCGTTGCCGGGCGACGCGGTCGCTGCGCCCGTGATGGTCGCGCAGCAGGTGGGACACCTCGTGCACCCACACCGCGGCGAGGTCCTCCACAGACATCCGGTCCACGAAGGCCGGCGAGACGTAGCACCGCCAGTGCCGGTCGACGCCCATCGTCGGCACCTGTCGCGACTGGACGGGGTGCAGCGCGAACAGCGCCGTCGCCAGGTAGGGCCGCGCCCGGGCCGCGTGCAGCCGGGCCGTGAACAGCTTGTCGAGGTCCAGTTCCCCCGGTGCGTCCGCCGTCATCGGCCGGCCCCGGCCGCGGCCTTGGTCCGGCGGGCGTCGTCGGCGCGCCGGGACAGGGACACCACACCGGCGAGCCGTTCGATCGCCGCCGGTACGTCCCAGTCCTCGCGGCGCAGGGAGGCCTGGGTGGTCGCGGGGACGACCACCACGTCCGGGGCCCCGGTCTCCATCGCGCGCACCAGCAGCGCCCACGCGGCGTCCCAGCGAGCCCGCTCGGGCCGTTTGCGGACCGCGTCCACCACGCCGTCCAGCGCGGCCTGCCGCAGATCCCCACGCTCGGGCAGCACGGCGTCGGCCGGATCGGCCAGCAGCGTCTCGGGGTCGGGGAGGTCCAGCCGGTCCAGGCCGGCCAGCAGCTCCAGGCCCGGCCCGTCCCCCACCGTCCCCCGGGCCAGCAGGGACAGCACCTCGCGGGAGGAGCCGGCGGCGGTCGCGAAGGCGATCAGATGCAGGGTCATCTCCCAGCTGCGCGGCGACGGCCAGGCACCGCCCCGGCGGCTCTCGCCGCTGGGCAACCGGTGTACGAGAGTCGGCCGCGCGGAGAGGAAGCCGCACACCGCGCGCCGTGCGAAGGCCACGGCCTCCGGCAGCTTCTGCGCATCGAGCCGCGGCAGAGCGGCCCGGGGCCAGGTTCCGCCGAGGCCGCGTACGACGACGTCGTGGTCGTGCGTCCACTGCAGGTGCACGAACCGGTTGGCCAGGGGAGGGCTCAGTTCCCAGCCGTCGGCGGCGGAGGACCGCGGGTTGGCGGCGGCAACGATCCGCACGCCGGGCGGCAGCCGCAGCGCGCCGATCCGCCGCTCCAGCACGAGCCGGAGCAGCGCCGCCTGCACGGCCGGGGGCGCGGTGGACAACTCGTCCAGGAACAGCAGGCCGCGGCCGGCCCGCACCAGCCGTACCGCCCAGTCCGGCGGGGCCATCGGGACCCCCTGTTGCGCGGGGTCGTCCCCCACGACGGGCAGCCCGGAGAAGTCGGACGGCTCGTGCACACTGGCGATCACGGTGGTCAGCGGCAGGTCCAGGGCGGTCGCGAGCTGGGTCAGGGCCGCCGTCTTGCCGATGCCGGGCTCTCCCCAAAGGAGTACGGGGAGGTCGGCGGCCACGGCCAGGGTCAGCGCCTCCAGCTGGGTGTCGGTGCGGGGTTCGGTGCGTGTCTCGCGCAGGAGGGTCAACAGGTCGGCGGCGACGTCGAGTTGAGTGGCGGGAGCGGACGGGGAAAGGGCAGCCGGAGAAGCGTGTGAAGACATGAGTGGTCACCTAGGGGCGCGAAGTGGGCGGGGGAGAAGCGAGATCAGCGGCGGGACGTCGCGTGCCGCGGGTGATGGCGGTGGTGCCGGGTGGCGCGACGGTTCGGATCGAGCGGGGCGCGGCCGGGGCCGACGAGACCGGCGCGGTAGAGCCCGTACACGATCCGGCGCTCCGCGGCCGTCTCCAGGGCGTCCCGCAGCGGGCCGTCCCGCAGCAGCGCCTCGGGACCCAGCAGGTCCTCGACCACGGCCAGCGCGCCGGCGGTGTCGCCGTGGTCCAGGCGCTCGCGGACCCCGGTGAGGCAGTCCGGACGCCGGTGCGCCTTGTCGACGGCCTGCAGGCACGGCAGTGGTGGCCCGCCGAGTGCGACCAGCAGTTCCTCGCGTCGGATCTCGTCCGGGTCGTGGTCCAGCGGAGCCAGTAAACCGTCGACCAGGCCGATCCGGTGCCGGGCGCCCCGGCACTCCACCAGGCGCGGCTGCCCCGGCGGGACGATGGGCCGGGGCGGCCCGGACGGGATGTGACCCGGCACCAGAGCGGCCGCGACCAGCGGGTGCAGCCGACCGGGTTCCAGCAGCCCCGCACGGACCAGTTCCAGGTCGGGGAGGATCCAGGTCGCGGCGTCCGGCAGGACGGGCAGCGCGGAGAAGCCGTCGCCCGGGGAGCGGGCGGTGACCCGCAGTGCAGGGCCCGGGCCGTCCGCCGCCCCGGCCGGTTCCAGGACGAGCCGGTGCCGGGTACCGCACCGCAAGGCGACGGCGCAGCGGTCCCGTCCCTCGGCACGCAGCAGGATCTCCGCCTCTGCCGCCCAGCGGCCCGTGGCGCAGCCGAGTCCCGGCGGCACCAGGTCCGGCGGCTTCGGGTCCGTCAGGGGCCGGTCGGCCCCGGCCCGTACCCGTAGCTCACCGGCCCGCTCCGCATCCCACAGATGCCGGTGCAGGTCGAGCCGGTACCGCCTGCTGGGGCGGGGATGCGGATGCCGGGCGGTGCCCGAGCCGGAGCCGTCCCACACCGCGAGGCCGATCCGCTGCCCGGCATCCGCCCAGGCCGGCGGGGTCCGGGCCACGAGGTGCACCGGGCAGGCGCCGGCCCGGCCCGGGTACCGGGCGAGCGTGAGGGTCAGGCCCGGGCGCAGCAGCCCGTCGGGCGCGATCCTCGGCATGTGCCAGCGCAGCAGGTCGGGTGCGAGGCGGCGGAGGTCGGTGCGGACCCGGGCCGCGAGGTCCCGGCCATGGGTGCGGGCGACGGAACGCAGATCGAGGTCGACGTCGACACCGGCGGCGGCGCACGCCCCCGCCCAGTCCCCGGCACGGCGCCGGGCGGTCGCGGTCTCGATCATGGACGGCGGCACGGCGAACTCGCGCACGCGCAGCCACAGGGAGAGTCGGGAATCCCCGTACGCGGTCTGAGTGAGCATCAGCACTCACCTTGCGCGGACGGGACCCCCAATCTGTCAGCAGAATGAGTGGTCATCGCGGCGATCGTAACGGGCCTGCGGCAGACCGTGCCAAGGATTTTCCTCGAACCGGGCGCGCACCGCGGCGGATCCGGGCGCTGGGGTATGGTGGCCGCCCGGCCGCGGACGTTCGCGGCCGCACGCTGCCGAGGAGGTGAGACCCATTACCGCTGTGTCAGCTGGGGTGCTCTCTCCTCGTGACAGCTTGTTGTGACGGCGCGGACCACCGGCACCGGTGACCGCGGGAGCGCCCTTCGGCCCTGTGTATCCGAAAGGCTTGCGGCTTCCATGCCCTCCCTGCCCCTTCTCACCCCTTCCGCCGTCGTCCGCGCGCTGCGCGCCGCCGGGTGCGTCTTCGCCGAGGACGAGGCGGACCTGCTCCTGGCCACCGCCCGTACCCCCGGCGAACTCGCCGCCATGGTCGAGCGGCGCGCCGCCGGGATCCCGCTCGAACACGTCGTCGGCTGGGCCCGGTTCCACGGCCTGCGCATCGCCGTGGAACCGGGCGTGTTCGTCCCCCGCCGCCGTACCGAATTCCTGATCGACCAGGCTCTGGCCCAGGCACCCGGGGCACGGGTCGTCGCCGACCTGTGCTGCGGCTCCGGTGCGCTCGGCGTGGCTCTGGCCGCTGCGCTCGGCGCCGTCGAGGTGCACGCCGCCGACATCGACCCGGCCGCCGTGCGCTGCGCCCACCGCAACCTCGCCCCCTACGGGGGCCGGGCCCACCTGGGTGACCTGTTCGACGCCCTGCCCGCCGGACTGCGGGGCCGGGTCGGCGTCCTCACCGCCAACGTGCCGTACGTGCCCAGCGCCGAGGTGGCGCTGCTCCCCGCGGAGGCCCGCGACCACGAGCCGCCGGCCGCCCTCGACGGCGGCGCGGACGGCCTCGACGTCCTGCGCCGGGTGGCCGCCGGGGCACCGCAGTGGCTCGCACCCGGCGGCTGCCTGCTGACCGAGACCAGCGAACGCCAGGCCGAGGCCGCCCTGCGTGCCTTCGCCGACGCCGGTCTGACGAGCCGTCTGGCCGTGTCGGAGGAGCTGTACGCGCATGTGGTGATCGGCGTCCGGGAGCGGTGACCTACGGCAATTCCTGCGCCCGGGCGATGAGCAGGGCCACGTCGTCGTGGTTGTCGGGGTGGTGCAGCGTGCGCAGGAGGAGGTCGCAGGCCTCCTCCAGCGGGCGGGCGGGGTCGTCGAGCAGAGACAGCAGGAAGTCCAGGCGCTCGTCGAGCGCATGGCAGCGGGTCTCGACCAGTCCGTCGGTGTAGAAGACCAGCTCGTCCCCGGGCTCGAAGTCGACGGTGACGGTGGAGAATTCGACGCCGCCGACGCCCAGCGGCACTCCGGTGGGCAGGTCGAGCAGCTCCGGCGGGTGGCCGGGGCGGACCCGGGCCGGGGGCAGGTGGCCGGCGTTGGCGATCCGGCACTGGCGCAGATGCGGATCGTGGACGGCGTACACGCAGGTGGCGATGGAGTGGTCCCAGGCCGAGGTCGTCTTGTCCAGGTGCTCCAGCAGCACCGCCGGGTCCAGGTCGAGCGAGGCCAGCGTGGTGGTCGCGGTGCGCAGCCGGCCCATCGTGGCGGCCGCGCTGATCCCGCTGCCCATCACGTCGCCGACGACGAGTGCCGTCTTGCCTCCCTCCAGCGGGATGACGTCGAACCAGTCGCCGCCGACCTCGCTGGTGGCGCCCGCAGGCTGGTAGCGGGAGGCCACCTCCAGGCCGGTCGTCACCGGCGGATGGCTGGGCAGCAGGCTGCGCTGCAGGGTGAGCGCGGTGTTGCGGGCGTTCTGGTACCAGCGGGCGTTGTCGATCTGCACGGCCGCCCGGGCCGCCAGTTCCCGGGCCAGCAGGACGTCGTCCTCGTCGAAGGGCGCCGGATTGCGGGTGCGCTTGAGGTCGAGGGCGCCGAGCACCTCACCGCGGGCGATCAGCGGCACGGCCAGATACGAGTGCAGACCCGCGCGGCCCAGCAGCACGGCCGCCTCGGGGGAGCGGGCGATGCGCGGCAGATCCTCGTCCTTCACCTGCGGCACCAGCACCGCCTCACCCGTACGGACGCACTCGGTGACCAGCCGGTCGGGCTCGTACCGGGCGATCCGGCCGGGCGGGTCGGCGGCCCGTACTGCGTCGGACTCCTGTTCGGCGCGCAGTGCGAGCGCCCGGATCACCGCGGGCTCCGTGGGGCCGAGCGTGCTGGGCCGGCCCTCCACGACCGCGTCCAGCAGGTCCACGGCGGCCACGTCGGCCAGCTCGGGCACGGCGACCTCGGCCAGTTCGAAGGCGGTGCGCTCCAGCTCCAGCGTCGTGCCGATCCGCGCGGACGCGTCGGCGACGACCGCGAGCCGGCGCCGCGCGGCCTTCGCCCGGAGGGAGGACCGGTGCTGCTCGGTGATGTCGACCACCGAGACCGCCACACCCAGCACGGTGCCCATGGCGTCCTCCAGGCGGTACAGGGAGAACGACAGGGTGCGGTCCTCGTCCGGATCGGCCGGGGTGCGGCCCACGACGGCGTCGTCGATCAGCGGGACGCCGGTGTCGAGGACCCGGCGGGCCGCGCCCTCCAGGGCGTCCGCGTCCAGCAGCGGCAGCACCTCGCGCACGGTGCGCCCCAGGTGCTGCCCGACAGGGACCCCGTGGATCCGCTCCAGCGCCGGGTTGACGGACACGAACCGCAGCCCGGTGTCCAGGACGGCGAGCCCGATCGGCGACTGCTGCACCATCCGCTCGGACAGGGCCACGTCCTGTTCCAGCCGCCGCACGGTCGACTGGTCGGCGGCGAGGCCCAGCGCGTACACCTCTCCCCGGTCGTCCAGCAGCCGCATGTTGCGGAACTCCACCAGACGGGTGCCGCCGCCCTTGACCCGGACGGGGAACGCCCCGGCCCAGCTCCGACCGGTCCGCATCACGTCGGCGAAGAGCTTGCCGATCAGCTGGATGTGTTGCTCGTGCACCATCAGCCGGGCGGCGTACTGCCCCAGCGCCTCGGGTGCCGAGTAGCCGAACAGCTCCTCCGCCTGGGGGCTCCACAGCACGATGCGGCCCTCGGTGTCCAGCACCACCGAGGCCACGCGCAGGACGTCGAGCAGCCCGCTGGGCCGCACCGCCCCGCGCGTGGGCTCGTCGCCCTCCGCCACCGGAGCCTCGGCTGCACTCATGCCACGCACCGCCTTCGCCCGTCCGAACGGCACGTGGTCCCCCGCGCCGATTCCCCTTGTTCTACCGCGCCCACCCCCGACTGTCCGACGCCCGCGCTGTCCATCTCCACCATCTCTCAACACGGCGGCGGCCGTCCGCCGAAGTCACCACATGGCCCAGGCACCCGCGGTACCGGCTCTCGCCTGCGGTGACGGCGCGGGTCCGCCCATGGACCGGGAGAATTCACGCTCATGTTGCTCCATTGGTCTGTACATGACTACTTGGCGCGGGACAGACTGTCCGCCGACCGAGTGCCCCCACCGCCCGTTCCGAGGAGTCGGCCATGCCCGCGCCCGCCCGGCAACGTTGTCACGCTGTCCTCACCGGACTCGTCACCCTGGCCACCGCCGCCGTCGTGTCCCTCGCCGCACCCGCCCCGGCCTCCGCCGCCGACACCTGGACCGAGACCGGCTCCGACCGCGCCGACCCGCTGACCGAGAGCCAGGGGCTGACCTCCGTGGAGGTCCCGGCGAACAGCCCCAACCGGTACACCGGCATCGGCACCATCCCGTTCAGTGTCTCCAGCCGTGGCTGGAACCACGTCGGCGACCCCGACGCCTCGTACAACGGCTACTACATCGAGCCCTACCAGCAGGACTCCGGCAACTCGAAGATGTTCCGCGTGCAGGCGCCGGGCGGCGCGTGGTCGGAGTACGTCCACACGCTCAGCCCCGGCGAGGCACTGAACAACTCCTGGGACGCCATCTCTGCGGACGGCCAGTGGATGCTGGCGGGCGAGTGGGGCACCATGAACCGCCTGCTGGTCTTCCCGACCCCGGGCATCAACCCGGGCACCTCGCCCTCGGCGAACCTCCCGCAGGCCTCCCAGGTCACCCTCGACCACGCCGTGCGCGACGTCCAGGGATGCGACTTCTCCGGCCCGACCACGCTGCTGTGCTCCTCCGACGACCCGGACGGCTCCCTGTTCGGCATGACCAAGCCGCTGCTCCAGATCGACCTGTCGGCGGCCCCGAGCGGCTCGGGGGACGTCACCGGCCACGTCACGGCGCTGCGCCGGCTCCCGCTGCGGAGCTCCTGCTCGGGCACCTTCGAGGCGGAGGGCATCGACTACGACCGCCGGACCGGCATCCTGCGCGTGATCGTCGTCTCCCCGGGGTTCTGCGTGCTCACGGACAGCAAGACGTACAAGTTCTCGCGGGGCTGAGCCCCGGCCGGGACCGGCGGCGCGACAGGTGGTGCGCCTGCGGAAAGTGGTGGTTTTCTTGGGAGGTGGCGCGGTGTGCGGGGAACCCGCGACATCGAGCCACTGCCATGAGAGGAGCGATCACGATGGCCCGTGAGCGAATGCACGAGGAGTCCGTCTCCCTCGAGATCAGCGGATGCAGCAAGGAAGACGCCCGGATCGTGTTCGACGCGCTGTGCGAGTGTTTCGAGTCCGACCGGTCCGCCGAGGACGTGCCGCAGCAGCTCCATGAGACACGCCCGATGGTGTGGCTCGGCACCTTCGAAGTCACCGACGCCCACACCTGCAGGCCGCCCGCCCGGCTCTCCTCCTCCGTCGAGGCGGACGCACAGGGCGGCTACTGGGCGATCAACAGGCTCCACATGACGCTGGACTCCCTCTTCGCGGTGCGCAACCTCTCCTCCGCCTCGGGGGACCAGGAGAGGGAACTGCACGTCCTGCTCGAAAGCCGGTGACGCCGACCGGGGCGCGCCACCCCTGCTACACCGCCCCGGCCGCCCGTGCATCGCCGCCGGCCGGGGCGTACTGCGCCTCGCCGTTGCCGAGCGACCAGTCCACCGACGCGTTCTCGGTGACCGTGACGAACACATTGCGCGGCTCGGTGCCCGCGTAAGCGTGCGCCAGCTCGGCGATGCGCCGGTACAGCGCCCGCTTCTGACCGGGTGTGCGCCCCGAGCGCATTGTGATCGCCACATAGACGATCCCGTCGTCCCGGTGCACGCCCAGGTAGTCGCCGTGGCGCAGGGCGCTGTTGGTGCCGTCGTGCCCCACCAGGACCTGGAAGCGGTCCTCGGGCGGGATGCCGATCGTCTCCACCAGGGCGTCCTGTACGGCACGGCCGAGAGCGTCGAGGCGGTCGCTGTCGGCGCCCAGTGCGTCGATGCGGACGAAGGGCATGTGGGATTCCCCCTGTGTGGTGGTCCTGCGGTCCGCAGGTAGTGTACATACTAGTAGTTACAGAGTGATCGGGCTCACCTCCCCCTGGTTATGCAACTAGTTGCACAACCGGTTCGCGGTCCTCTACAACAGAGACGACCACACCGCGCACGGAGGGCCCGATGAGTCGATACCCGCACCTGATGTCCCCGCTCGACCTGGGCTTCACCACGCTGCCCAACCGCGTCCTCATGGGCTCCATGCACGTCGGTCTGGAGGAGGCCGAGCGCGGGTTCGAGCGCATGGCGGCGTTCTACGCGGCCCGGGCGCGCGGGGGAGTGGGTCTCATCGTCACCGGCGGCATCGCGCCCAACGACGCGGGCCGGCCGTACGAGGGCGGCGCCAAGCTCACCACCGAGGCGGAGGCCGAGCAGCACCGGGTCATCACCGAAGCCGTGCACCGCGAGGGCGGCCGGATCGCGATGCAGATCCTGCACTTCGGCCGGTACGCCTACCACCGGGACCTCGTCGCCCCGAGCGCCCTGCAGGCCCCGATCAGCCCCTTCGTGCCCCGCGAACTCACCGACGCCGACATCGAGCGGACCATCGACGACTACGCCCGCGCCGCCCGCCTCGCCCGGCAGGCCGGCTACGACGGGGTGGAGATCATGGGCTCCGAGGGCTACCTCATCAACGAGTTCATCGCGGCGCAGACCAACCACCGTGAGGACCGCTGGGGCGGCTCGTACGAGAACCGGATGCGCTTCCCGGTGGAGATCGTCCGGCGCGTGCGCGAGGCCGTCGGCGAGGACTTCATCATCGTCTACCGCCTCTCCATGCTGGACCTGGTCCCGGGCGGCTCCTCCCTGCCGGAGGTCGTCACCCTCGCCAAGGCCGTCGAGGCGGCCGGGGCGACGATCATCAACACCGGCATCGGCTGGCACGAGGCCCGTATCCCCACCATCGCCACCTCCGTGCCGCGCGGCGCGTACACCTGGGTCACGAAGAAGCTCATGGGCGAGGTGTCCGTGCCCCTGGTGACCACCAACCGCATCAACACGCCCGAGCTGGCCGAGCAGCTGCTCGCCGGCGGGCACGCGGACATGGTGTCCATGGCCCGCCCGATGCTCGCCGACCCCGACTTCGTCGCCAAGGCCGCCGCCGGGCGGCCCGAGGCCATCAACACCTGCATCGGCTGCAACCAGGCCTGCCTCGACCACACCTTCAGCGGGCAGATCACCTCCTGCCTGGTCAACCCGCGCGCCTGCCACGAGACGGAACTGGTGCTCTCGCCGACCCGGCTCAAGAAGCGCGTCGCCGTCGTCGGCGCCGGCCCCGCGGGGCTGGCCTGCGCGGTCACCGCCGCCGAACGGGGCCACCAGGTCACTCTGTTCGACGCCGCGAGCGAGGTCGGCGGCCAGCTGAACGTGGCCCGCAAGGTCCCCGGCAAGCAGGAGTTCGACGAGACGCTGCGCTACTTCCGCCACCAGCTCGACGCGCACGGTGTGGAGGTGCGCCTCGACACCTGGGTCAGCACCGCGGACCTGGCCGACTACGACGAGGTCGTGGTCGCCACCGGTGTCACCCCACGCACCCCCGACATCCCCGGCGTCGACCACCCGCGCGTCCTCGGCTACCTCGACGTCCTGCGCGACGGCGCCCCGGTCGGCGACCGCGTCGCCGTCCTCGGCGCCGGCGGCATCGGCTTCGACGTCGCCGAGTACCTCACCGACGGCGAGGACAAGGCGAGCGAGGACCCGGAGACGTATTTCCGGAACTGGGGTGTCGACATGGACTACGCGGCTCCGGGCGGCCTCGCGTCCCCGCAGCGGCCGGCCCCGCCGCGCACGGTCCACCTGCTCCAGCGCAAGACCACCAAGGTCGGCGCCGGACTCGGCAAGACCACCGGCTGGATCCACCGCACCGAGCTGAAGCACCGCGGTGTGACCATGGTCCCGGGCGTGCGCTACGACCGGATCGACGACGCGGGCCTGCACATCACGGTCGGCGAGGAGAGCACGGTCCTGGAGGTCGACACCGTCGTGCTGTGCACCGGCCAGGAGCCGCGTCGCGACCTGTACGACGAGCTGGTCGCCGCCGGCCGCAGCGCCCACCTGATCGGCGGTGCCGACGTCGCGGCCGAGCTGGACGCCAAGCGCGCCATCAAGCAGGGCACCGAGCTGGCCGCGGCTCTGTAGGGGCCGTGGGCGCGTCCCTAGGATGAGTCCATGTCACTCCCGCACGCCATCCTCACCGCCCTGCTGGAGAAGCCGTCGTCGGGCCTGGAACTGACCCGCCGCTTCGACAAGTCGATCGGCTACTTCTGGTCCGCGACGCACCAGCAGATCTACCGCGAGCTGGGGAAGCTGGAGACCGAGGGCTTCATCCGCACCCTGCCGGCCGAGCAGCC
>NZ_JBFAET010000132.1:0-25346 GCF_040642095.1 Streptomyces sp. NPDC020362 | reverse complement strand
GGCGGGGCCCGCCGCCCGGGGGTGTCCTCTGCGGCCCGGTCAGCGGGCCGGGCCGCTCCCGGCGGCCCTGGCGAGCGGCGAGCGGCGAGCGGCGAGCGGCGAGCGGCGGTAGAGCCTTCCGGCCGCGTGCCGGACAACGGCGAAGGGGCGGCCCGTCCCCGCTCGGGATGGGCCGCCCCTCGTGCACTACCGCCGGATCAGACCTTCAGCGGCTTGATCGAAGTCGGCGCGTGACCGGGCTCGGTGGCCAGGTCCTCGAACTCGGAGATGTCGCTGATGTCCATCGTCCGGCTCATCGAGATGTTGGTGATCCGCTCCAGGATCGCCTCGACGACGACCGGCACCCGGTACTCGGCGGCGAGCTTCTTGGCCTGCTCGAAGGCCGCGCCCAGCTGGTCCGGCTCGGTGACCCGGATCGCCTTGCAGCCCAGGCCCTCGGCGACCTTGACGTGGTCGACGCCGTAGACGCCGAGCTCGGGAGCGTTGATGTTCTCGAACTCCAGGTTGACCTGGAAGTTGATGTCCAGGCCGATCTGCGCCTGCCGGATCAGGCCCAGGTAGGCGTTGTTCACCAGGACGTGGACGTAAGGGATCCGGTGCTGCGCGGCGACCGCCAGCTCCTCGATCAGGAACTGGAAGTCGTAGTCGCCGGAGAGGGCGACGACCGGGGAGTCCGGGTCGGCCTTGGCGACGCCGATCGCGGCCGGGATGGTCCAGCCGAGCGGACCGGCCTGGCCGCAGTTGATCCAGTGGCGCGGCTTGTAGACGTGCAGCATCTGCGCGCCGGCGATCTGGGAGAGGCCGATGGTCGTGACGTAGCGCGTGTCCGGGCCGAAGGCCTTGTTCATCTCCTCGTACACACGCTGCGGCTTCATCGGCACGTTGTCGAAGTGCGTACGGCGCAGCAGGGTGGCCTTGCGCTCCTGGGTGGAGGCCACCCAGTCGGCGCGGTCGGGGAGCCTGCCGGCGGCCTTCAGCTCCTTGGCGACCTCGACGAACAGCTCCAGCGCCGCCTTGGCGTCGGAGACGACACCGTAGTCCGGCGGGAAGATCTTGCCGATCTGGGTGGGCTCGATGTCGACGTGGACGAACTTGCGGCCCTCGCGGTAGACGTCGAGCTTGTAGCCGGTGTGGCGGTTGGCCCAGCGGTTGCCGATGCCGAGGACGAAGTCGGACTCCAGGAAGTTCGCGTTGCCGTAGCGGTGCGAGGTCTGGACGCCGACCATGCCGGCGTTCAGTTCGTGGTCGTCGGGCAGGGTGCCCCAGCCCATCAAGGTCGGGACGACCGGGGTCCGGGTCAGCTCGGCGAACTCGACCAGCAGGTCCGCGGCGTCGGCGCCGATGATGCCGCCGCCTGCGACGATCAGCGGGCGCTCGGACGCCAGCAGGAAGGAGATCGCCTTCTCGATCTGGGCGCGGGTCGCGGCCGGCTTGTAGACCGGGAGCGGCTCGTACGTCTCCGGGTCGAACTCGATCTCGGTGAGCTGGACATCGATCGGCAGGTCGATCAGGACCGGGCCGGGACGGCCCGAGCGCATCAGGTGGAAGGCCTGCTGGAACACGCCGGGGACCTGCGCGGCCTCCAGGACGGTGACCGCCATTTTGGTGACCGGCTTGGCGATCGAGGCGATGTCGACGGCCTGGAAGTCCTCCTTGTGGATCACGCTCGTGGGCGCCTGGCCCGTGATGCACAGGATCGGGATGGAGTCGCCGATGGCCGAGTACAGGCCGGTGATCATGTCGGTGCCGGCGGGGCCCGAGGTGCCGATGCAGACGCCGATGTTGCCCGGCCTGGTTCGGGTGTACCCCTCGGCCATGTGCGAGGCGCCCTCGACGTGGCGGGCGAGCGTGTGGTTGATCCCGCCGCCCTCCTTCAGCGCCTTGTAGAAGGGGTTGATCGCCGCGCCCGGCACACCGAAGGCGTCGGTGACGCCCTCGCGCTTGAGGATCTCAACTGCCGCGCGGGCAGCGGTCATACGAGCCATCGAGTACTCCTGCTTCGGCTGTCGGATGCGTACTCCCGTCGCGCCCCGCGGTGAGCACAGTCTCCAGAATCCATCAATTCCGTTAAATTCCGCAATACGGAATCAAACTTCTACTATCTGGAAGCAATCTAGGGGGGTGAGCGGACGTCGTCAAGAGAGGGCAGGACGTCAAGAGACGGCAAGACAGCGGCAAGCGGCGGACAGGCGGGGCGGGACAGGAGGACTATGGGGAGCGCTGTCCTGTGCGACCGTCCCGAGGTGACGGATCCGACGCGACGCCTTGGAGTGGCCATGCCCGAGAGCGTGCCGGTGCGCTGTCCGGCCTGCCGGCGCGAGCACGTCTACACCGCGCCGCCGTATCCCTGTGCCTGCGGCAGCCCCGCGGCCCCGCGGCTGGACCGGGCGGCCGGGCCCGTGGTGCTCGCGCACCGCGCCTGGGACGAGGAGTGGGTCACCGTGCGCTGCGCCGCCTGCGGCCGCAGCAACCAGTGGCCGCGCCCGGAGCTGGGCTGCCCGTGCGGCACGGTCCTGCGCATTCCGGTGAGCGACGCCGCCGCGCCCGCGGCAGGGCCCCGGGCGGACGCCGGGACGGCCCCCGCCCGACGCGCCCCCTTCCAGCCGCTCACCATCCGCACCGCCCGGGACGCCGTCACCACGGCCGCGCTCTATCTGCGCTGGCTCGGCTACCGGGACATCCGCCGCGCCGACCAGCGGCCCCCGTCCGGGATCGGGCTCGCGGCGCACGGCCTGGTCGCCCAGGTGGACCCGGCCGTGCGCCCGGCCTCCCCGCGGGACGTGGAGTGCCTGTGGCTGACGGCCATGACGGAGTCGGCCGAGTGCGCCTACTTCTCCCTGTCGGGGTATGCCGAGGAGGCTCGCGCCCGGGCGGACGAGCTGAGCGTCCCGCTGTTCGTCCTCGACCTCACGGGCACCCCGACCCCGGTGAACCGGCCGGGGCGGGAGCTGTCCGAGTCGGGCGCGGCCTGAGCGGTCAGATGCCGTACGTCTCGCGCAGTTCCACCTTGCGCACCTTCCCCGACACCGTCATCGGAAAGGAGTCGAGGATCCGGAGGCGGCTCGGGATCTTGTAGTGGGCGAGCCGGTCCCGGCAGAAGGCCTGCAGGTCCTCCAGCGTCAGCGGGTCGGCGGGATCGCGCAGGATGACGCAGGCCAGGACCTCCTCGCCGTACTTCTCGTGGGGCACCCCGACGACCTGGACGTCCCTGATCCCCGGGTGGGCGTAGAGGAACTCCTCGATCTCGCGCGGGTAGATGTTCTCGCCGCCCCGGATGATCATGTCCTTGATGCGGCCGACGATCTCGACGTATCCGTCCTCACGCATCACGGCGAGGTCCCCGGTGTGCATCCAGCGGCCGGGGTCGACGGCCTCGGCGGTCTTCTCGGGCTCGTTCCAGTAGCCGAGCATCACGCTGTAGCCGCGGGTGCACAGCTCCCCCGCCGTGCCGCGCGGCTGTGTGACCCCGGTGGCCGGGTCGACGACCTTGACCTCCAGGTGGGGCAGGACCCGGCCCACGGTGCCCGTGCGGTGCTCCAGGTCGTCGTCCCGGCGGGTCTGCAGGGAGACCGGGGAGGTCTCGGTCATGCCGTAGCAGATGGAGACCTCCTCCATGTGCATCTCGGCCACCACCCGCTTCATCACCTCCACCGGGCAGGGCGAGCCCGCCATGATGCCGGTGCGCAGGGTGGAGAGGTCGTACGCCGCGAAGTCGGGCAGGTTCAGCTCCGCGATGAACATGGTCGGGACGCCGTACAGCGAGGTGCAGCGCTCCCGCTGGACCGCCTCCAGGGTGGCCTTCGGGTCGAAGGACGGCGCCGGGATGACCATGCACGCGCCGTGCGAGGTCGCGGCCAGGTTGCCCATCACCATGCCGAAGCAGTGGTAGAAGGGCACCGGGATGCAGATCCGGTCCTGCTCGCTGTAGGCGACCGACTCACCCACGAAGTAGCCGTTGTTGAGGATGTTGTGGTGGGAGAGGGTCGCGCCCTTCGGGAAGCCCGTCGTGCCCGAGGTGTACTGGATGTTGATGGGGTCGTCGCAGGACAGCTGCGGGTAGGGGGCGTCACCGGTCCCGCGCTCCAGCAGTGCCTCCCAGCCCGGGTCGCCGATGTACACGGCCTCACGCAGTTCGGGGCACCTGCCCCGCACCTGCTCGACCATCGCCCGGTAGTCGCTCGTCCGGTGGCCGAGGGAGGCGAAGAGCAGGGAGATCCCGGCCTGCTTCAGGACGTACTCGACCTCGTGGGTGCGGTAGGCCGGGTTGATGTTGACCATGATCGCGCCGATGCGGGCGGTGGCGTACTGGACCAGGACCCACTCCGGGCAGTTGACGGCCCAGATGCCCACCCGGTCGCCCTTGGTGACCCCGCTCGCGAGCAGGGCCTGCGCCAGCTCCTCCACGTCCGCGCCGAACCGGGCGTACGTCCAGCGCCGCCCCGACGGCACGTCGACGAGCGCCTCGCGGTCCGGCCAGGCGGCCACGGCCCGGTCCAGGTTGGCACCGATGGTGTCGCCGAGCAGGACGGTCCCGCTCGTCCCGTGCGTGTACGACAGCTCGCTCACCGGAAGTCCTCCTCGCGGTACTCGTCGGCCGAGCCCGCGGCCGTGGCCTCGCGCAGCTCGATCCGGCGGATCTTGCCTGAGACGGTCTTGGGCAGGGTGCCGAACTCCAGGCGGCGGATGCGCTTGTAGGGGGCCAGCACCTCGCGGGAGTGCTCGAAGATGACCTTCGCGGTGCCCGGTCCGGGTTCCCAGCCAGCGGCGAGGACGACGTACGCCTTCGGCACCGCGAGGCGCAGTTCGTCCGGCGCGGGCACGACGGCCGCCTCGGCGACCGCCTCGTGCTCCAGCAGCGCGCTCTCCAGCTCGAACGGGCTGATCTTGTAGTCGGAGGCCTTGAAGACGTCGTCCGCGCGGCCGACGTAGGTCAGATAGCCGTCCGCGTCGCGGGCGGCGATGTCGCCGGTGCGGTAGTAGCCGCCGGCCATCGCCTCGGCCGTGCGGTCGGGGTCGCCGTGGTAGCCGGTCATCAGACCCGCCGGACGCTCGGCCAGGTCGAGGGCGATCTCGCCCTCGGCGGCACCGGGGGCGCCGGAGACCGGGTCGAGGAGTTCGACGCGGTAGCCCGGGCTGGGCCGGCCCATGGAGCCGGTCTTCAGTACCTGGCCGGGGCTGTTGGAGACCTGCACGGCGGTCTCGGTCTGGCCGAAGCCGTCCCGGATGGTGATGCCCCAGGCCCGCCGGACCTGCTCGATGACCTCGGGGTTGAGCGGTTCGCCCGCGGCGACGACCTCGCGGGGCGGGGCGGCGAGCTGGGTCAGGTCGGCCTGGATGAGCATGCGCCACACGGTGGGCGGCGCGCAGAAGGTGGTGACCCCGTTCCGGTCCATCTCGGCCATGAGACGGCGTGCGTCGAAGCGCGTGTAGTTGTGGATGAAGACGGTCGCCTCGGCGTTCCACGGGGCGAACAGGTTGGACCAGGCGTGCTTGGCCCAGCCGGGCGAGGAGATGTTCAGGTGCACGTCGCCGGGTTTGAGGCCGATCCAGTACATGGTGGCCAGATGGCCGATCGGGTACGAGGTGTGGGTGTGCTCGACCAGCTTGGGCCGGGCGGTCGTACCGGAGGTGAAGTAGAGCATCAGGGGGTCGTCGGCCAGGGTGGGCCCGTCGGGGACGAACCGGGCGGGGGCGCTGTACGCGTCCTCGTACGCCTGCCAGCCCTCCGCGGGCGGTCCTCCGACCGCGATGCGGGTGTACGCGCCGGGCACGTCCGCGAACTTGGCGGTGTCCTCGGCCCGGACCAGCACGTGTTTCACGCGGCCGCGCTCGACCCGGTCGCGCAGGTCGGCGGGGCCGAGCAGCGGGGTGGCCGGGATGACGACCGCGCGCAGCTTCATCGCGGCCAGCGCGGTCTCCCACAGCTCCGCCTGGTTGCCGAGCATCACGAGGATGCGGTCCTCGGCGGCGACGCCCCGCGCGCGCAGGTGGTTCGCCACCCGGTCGGAGCGCTCGGCCATCTCGGCGAAGGACAGGCGGGTCTCGGTGCCGTCCTCCTCGACGATGTGCAGCGCGGTCCGGTCGTTGCCGTCGGCGATCACGTCGAACCAGTCCAGCGCCCAGTTGAAGTGCTCGGGCCGCGGCCAGGCGAAGTCCGCGTAGGCGGTGGTGTAGTCCTCGCGGTGCTCCAGCAGGAAGTCCCGGGCACTCCTGAACACCTCGGTCGCCGTCGTCATCCACGTCCTCCTACTGGGTTCCGGACCATTGCCGGGCGGCTCTCTGGCATCGTCTAATCCGTGATGCAGGTCTCACTACCCCCGATCGGGGGTGTGGTCCACACGTACGGGGGGTCAGGTCCGCATGTGAGATGCGCCGAAGGAGTGACGAGGTGGCAGGAGAGGCCGTGGCGGCGGTGGAGATACGTGGTGCGCTGGCCCGGCTGCGCCGCACGACGGGACTTCCCGTCGCCTTCGGCGGCCTGGTCGAGTCCGGCAGGCCGCAGATCCGCATCAGCGAGCTGAGCGGCACGACCACCGCCGCCCTCAGCTCGCTCGCGGTGAGCGCCGGCAACGGGCTGGGCGGCAGGGCGGTCGCGCTGGCCCGGCCGTGCGCGGTGACGGACTACCCGAGCTCCCGGCAGATCACCCACGAGTACGACGCCCCGGTGGCCGCCGAGGGCATCCGCTCGGTGCTCGCGGTGCCGGTCGTGGTGCGCCGCCGGGTGCGCGGGGTGCTCTACGGCGCGCTGCGCTCGGCCCAGCCGCTGGGCGACCGCACGCTGGGAGCGGCGGTGGCGGCGGCACGGGACGTGGAGCAGGCGCTGGTGGTGCGGGACGAGGCACGGGGGCTGCTGGCGGCGGCCCGGCCGGAGCCCGCCGGCGGCCGTGAGGGCCCGGGGGCCGCGTGGGAGCAGGTGCGCGAGGCGCACGCGACGCTGCGCGCGCTGGCGCCCCGGATCGCCGACCCGGACCTGCGAGCCGAACTGCTCGCGGCCTGCGGGCTGTTGACGACCGCCCGCCCGGGGGGCGGCGCGAGCCTGGCGCCGCGCGAGCTGGACGTGCTGTCCTGGGTGGCGGCGGGCGCCACCAACGCGGCCGTGGCCGAACGGCTGGGCCTGCGCCCGGAGACGGTGAAGGGCTATCTGCGCTCGGCGATGCGGAAGCTGGGCGCACACACACGAGGGGAGGCGGTGATGGCGGCGCGCCGGGTGGGACTGCTGCCGTAAGGAAACCTACCCATTCATGCGACGCTGCTTTGAATTTCCCTATGCGTGACCGTTTGTTATTTCCCTCACCACGGCTTCCGTCTGAATTTCAAGGATCGTTGCCTAGAATTTGGCCCGGACACGACACACGAGGGGAGCGGTGACCGTGCGACGGGACTTCCAGGAGCCTGCCCGATGCCGCCCCGACCTGCTCATCGGCCGCGAGGACCTGTTCGCGACGGCGCGCGACCGACTCGCCTCGGGCGGCAGTGCGCTGCTCCACGGCCCTGCCGGAATAGGGAAATCCACGGTCCTGCGGGCATTGGCCGAGGAATACGGCGCCAGTGCGCGCACCGTGTTGCGCTGCTCCGCCACGGAGTCCGAATCCCACCTTCCCTTCCTGGCCCTCGCCGACCTCCTCGGCCTGGTGCTCGACGAGGTCACCCCCGGACTGCCCCTCGCCCAGCGCACCGCCCTGGAGTCGGCGCTCACCGGCCGGGGCGAGCCCAGCCTGCTGCGCGACGGCCTCGCACTGCGCCTCGCGGTGCTCTCCGCGCTGCGCGCGCTCGCCGCCCGGGGGCCGGTCCTGATCGTCGCCGACGACCTGCAGTGGCTGGATCCGGCCAGCGCCGAACTGCTCGGCTTCGCCGCCCGCCGCCTGGAGGGCACGCCGGTGCAACTGCTGTGCGCGGTGCGCACGGAGGGCCAGGAGAGCCAGGAGTACGACCGTCATCTGCGCTCCTGTCCGCCGGACACCGTCGCCGTCCGGCTCGGACCGCTCACCCGCGCCCAGGTGGCCCAGCTGCTCGACCACCGCGGACACGGCGGCCTGACCCGCTCGACGGTCCGCGAGATCCACCGCACCAGCGGCGGCAACCCGCTGTTCGCGCTGGAGCTGGGCCGGGCGCTGGCCGACAGCCCCACACCGCCCCGGCCGGGCGAGCCGCTGCCGGTGCCCACCTCGCTGCGCGCCCTGGTGCTCAGCCGCCTGGACATGCTGTCGGTCGAGGCCCGCCGCACCCTGCTGGTGGCCAGCGCCGGCGCCCGCCCCACCCCGGCACTGCTGCACGCGGCCGGCCGGGAGAACGCCGAGGCCGAGTGCGCCCAGGCGGCCGAACTCGGGCTGCTGGCCACGGAGACCGAGGCACCGGCCGTGCGCTTCGCGCACCCGCTCATCTCCGCCGCGCTGTACGCCGAGGCACCCGCGCAGGAGCGGCGGGCCGCGCACGCCGCGCTGTCCACCGCCGCCTCCGACCCGATCGAGCGCGCCCGGCACCTGGCCCTCGCCACCACCGGCACCGACCCCGAGGTGGCCGCCCGGCTCGCCGAGGCCGCGGCCCTGGCCCGGGACCGGGGCGCCCCGTCGGTCGCCGCCCAACTGGGGCTGCTCGCCGCCCGGCACACCCCCGCCGACAGCGCGCCCGGGCCGGAGGAACGCCGCCTGCAGGCCGCGGAGGACGCCATCACAGCGGGCGAGGTCGACCTGGCCCGGGACATCGCCCGCGAGGTGCTGACCCGGGCGGCCGTCCCCGCACACCGGGTGCGGGCCTGGATCCACGTCATCGACACCGCCGGCCACACGATGGCGGAGGTCGACGCCGTCTTCCCGCAGGCTCTCGCCGACGCCGGCGACGACCCCCGGCTGCTGGCCCTCGTCCACTACCAGCTGGCGTGGCGGGCGCTGATCGTGGAGGGCGACTTCACCGAGGCCCGCGAGGCCGCCGCGCACGCCGCCGAGCTGGCCGCGCGCGGCGCCGACCGGCGCACCGAACTGCTCGCCCTCGCCCTGCAGGCGCAGACCGAGACCCTGATGGGCCATCCGGAGGCACCCCGCACCATCAAGCGCGCCCTGAAGGAGCCCCAGGACCCGCGGGTGGCCTGCCATCACAACGGCGCGGGCAGCGCCCGGTTCCGCTGGCTGGTCATGGGCGACCAGCTCGTCGAGGCGAGAGCGACGGTCACCGCGCTGCTGCGCGAGGTCCGCCGGCGGGGCTCGGTGGAGAGCGAGGTGCACTTCCTGCGCGGTCTCGCCGAGACCGAGCTGCGCGCCGGGCACTGCGGCCGCGCCCTCGAACTGGCCCGCGACAGCCTCCGGCTGGCCCGCGACTCCGGGATCGGCGAGACCGCCTCGGCCATGCTCACCTCGCTCGCCGAGGCCTCGGGCGGGGACGTGGACCGGGCCCTGGCCCTCGCCCGGGAGGCGGTGGAGCACGCCGAGGAGGACGGCGACCAGATGTACCTCTCCCGGGCCCTCGGCGCCCTCGGGTACGCCCAGTTGGTGGCCGGGGACCCGGCGGGCACGGTCCGCTCGCTGCGCCGGGTGCGCCGCCTGGAACTGGGCCTCGGCATCACCGACCCGGCGCGCGGCCGCTGGCAGGGCGACCTGGCCGAAGCACTGGTCCGCATCGGTGAACCCGCCGAGGCGCAGGACGTCATCGACGCCAGCCGCGAGCACGCCCTCAGGCTCGGCCGGGAGAGCGTGCTGGCCGTACTCGACCGGGCGGAGGCCCTGGTGCGCGCCGCGCAGGGCGACCTGGAGGCCGCCCTCGGCCAGCTGACGTCCGCTCAGGACCGGCTCGGCAAGCTCGGCTACGGCCTGGAGGAGGCGCGGGCCGCGTTCGCGCTGGCCCACCTGCGCGCCCGGGGGCAGGAGACCGGTCCGCGCAGGGCGACGGTGTACGACGGGGCCACCCGGATGTTCCGGCGCTGCCGGGCCCTGCCCTGGCTGCGCCAGGTGGACGAAGCCCTCACCGCGCCGGAGCCGGAGCCCGCGGACCTGGCGGTGCCGGGCACGCTGGACGGGCTCGACGCGCTGGCGGGGCTGGCCTCGATGGAGCGTCAGGTCGCCGCTCTGGTCATGGAGGGCGCCACCAACCGGGAGATCGCCGCCCGGCTGTTCATCAGCGTCAAGACGGTGGAGGCGACCCTGACCCGGGTCTACCGCAAGCTGGGGATCCGATCGCGCGTGGACATCGTCCGATTGGCGGCGGCTCGACGGGCGCGCTGAGCGCCGCCCTTGTTAACTGAGCCGGACCGAGGGTTTTCCCTCACCCAACCCCTTAGGGGGTTCCCTCATTGGGAGTCGAGGGTTCCGGGTCCTAGCGTAAAGGGCGTGCCGCTCGCCCGGGCACATGGGGGTCGGTCCCGCGGCCCCCATGCTCTCCACCCACCCGCGCGACCCCCCACCGGCAACCCCCACTGAGGAGACTCATGTTCGGGCCAAGACGTGCAAGACAGACCGCCGCGACCCTGGTGGCCACCGCCGCCGCCGCGGCGACCGCGCTGATCGCCTCCCCCACGGCGACCGCAGCGCCCCAGCCCATCGTGGGCGGTACGACCACCACCACGACGGCCTACCCCTTCATGATGCAGATCACCGACGCGTCCGGTAACCAGTTCTGCGGCGGCACCCTGGTGGCCGCCAAGAAGGTCGTCACGGCCGCGCACTGCATGGTGGGCGAGTCGACCGGCAGCGTCCGCGTGGTCGGCGGGCGGACCAATCTGAACGGCACGAACGGCACGGTCAGCAAGGTCGGCAAGATCTGGATCAACCCGGACTACACCGACGCCACCAACGGCGACGACGTGGCCGTGCTGACCCTGTCGACGGCGATGTCGTACACCCCGGCGTCGTACGTCTCCTCCTCCCAGACCGGTGTGTACGCGGCGGGCACCACGGCCCGCATCCTCGGCTGGGGCACCACCTCGGAGAACGGCAGCTCCTCCAACCAGCTGCGGACCGCGACCGTCCCGGTCGTGGCCGACTCCAGCTGCAAGAGCTCCTACGGTTCGGACTTCGTCCAGTCCGACATGGTTTGCGCCGGATACACGTCCGGCGGCGTAGACACCTGCCAGGGCGACAGCGGCGGTCCCCTGCTCATCGGGGGCGTCCTGGCAGGGATCACTTCCTGGGGCGAGGGGTGCGCGGAGGCCGGTTACCCGGGTGTGTACACCCGGCTGACCGCCTTCTCGGACCTGGTGACCGCACAGGTCAACTCGTAACCCGGAAGAAGGACACCTGAGCACCCCTCAGGTAGAAGCCAGGGGGGCGTTGCGAGCCACCACGAGCGGCCCGCAACGCCTCCCTATCCATGTCCACCCCCGTGGGACGTGGGCGCTACTTGTCGGCCGTGAGCTTTCCGGCCGCCCCCCAGCTGTCCGCCGGCACCTCGTGGATCCACACCTGCACGCTCTCCGCCGGGATCCTGTACGCGTCCACGAAGGCGTCGGTGACGCGCTTGACGAGGTCCCGCTTCAGCTCGGTGTCACGCGGGCCCTGCTGGATGGTGACGATCGGCATGACTGCCTCCCTGGTCTCCTGCGGCCTGTGGTGGTCGCCGGTGTTCGGTTGCGGGACCAGTCCATCGCGTGGCGGGCCGGCGACCAAGAAGCAGATCCCGACCGCAGCGATCAGTTCTCGTGATCGCCGCAGGCCAGCAGCAGTTTCTCCAGGTGCGGGGTGGGGGCTGAGGCGGACACGGCGAGACTCGTGGACAGGGCAAGACCGGGGGCGCGGAAGGGTACGTAGGCCACCCGGGGGGTGTGCAGCACGCGCGCGTGGGAGGCGTAGACGACCGTCCACACGGGGCGGGAGCCGATGGTGGCGAGGGTGTCCTGGAGGGAGCCGCCCACCGGTCCGGGCAGCGGCTCGAACCCGGCCGCGTGACAGGCGCCGACGACGAGGTCCACCAGGGCGGGGTTGTTGCGGCGCGGGGTGAGGGCGAGGGGCAGCCCGGCGAGGTCGGCCAGGTCGATGTCCGGGCGGCCGGCCAGGGGGTGCACGGCCGGGAGGGCGGCCACCAGCGGGTCGGGCCACAGGGGCAGCACCCGCACGCCGGGCGGGGGTTCGGCCGACCGGACGAACGCGGCGTCCAGCCGGCCCGCCGCGACCCGGGCCAGCCGCTCGGAGACCGGCAGGGAGACCAGGTCGACGGGCACGTCCGGGGCGCGCTCGGCGAACGCGGCGAGTACCCGGTCCAGGTGGGCACCGAGCCCCGTGCTGGTGCCGATGCGCAGCCCGGCGGGCTCGGCCACCGCCGTCCGCGCCTTGTCGGCCGCCGCCAGCACCGCCCGCGCCTCGGGCAGCAGCCGCTCCCCCGCCGCCGTCAGCCGCACCCGGCGCGGCGAGCGGTCGAACAGCTCGGCGCCCAGCTCCCGTTCCAGCCGCTGTATCTGCTGGCTGACCGCCGACTGCACGATGTGCAGGCGTTCGGCCGCCCGTCCGAAGTGCAACTCCTCGGCGACGGCGACGAAGTAGGTGAGCTGCCGCAGTTCCATGACCCCGACTGTAAGGGGGCCGCGCCGGTCCCCGGGCGGCTCAGCGCCCCGCGACCGTGCCGAACCGGATGTCGTACGACGTCCCGGGGTGCATCGTCTCCAGCATCCGGGCGCCCTCCGCCAGCACGTCCTCGCGCTGCCCCTTCGTCAGTGTCCCGAAGGGCTCGACGACGAGGGTGTCGCCCTCCGTCTTCCACAGGCCGGCCAGGAACCCGTCGACCAGCAGGGTGCGGTAGGCCTGGTTGCCCTGCCAGCTGCGGCCGCGGTGCTCGGGCGGTACGACGCGGGTGCGGTCCGCGTGGGAGAGGAGAAGGTTGTCGAACTCGGGGAGGAAGCGGGGCGGGGCCGGGGTGCCGGGGTCGGGGCGGGGCGCGGCCGGCAGGTCGAAAAGCTCCACACCGTTCACGTCCCGGAAGGTCAGGAGCCAGGGGCGCAGGCGTTCGAAAGCATCCCTCAGTCGGGTGAGCCCGGCCCAGGTCTGCATGTCCTTGACCGAGGCGGGGCCGAAGGCGGCGAGGTAGCGCAGGACCACGGCATCGGGCGCGGGGGCGGGCTCGGCCGGGCGGCCCAGCCAGTGCTCGGCGGTGGTGAGGGCGACCTGGCCGCTGCGGCCCCACAGGCCGCGCGGGGTGACCTGGACCAGGGGCAGCCTGCAGCGGGCGGCGACGGCGAGGGACCGCGGGTCCGCGTGCGGCCACTCGGCGCTCAGCGCCTCGCGCAGCTGGGCCATGGTGCGGGGCTCGGTCTCGACCAGCTCGCGGGCGAGCGCGGCCAGCCGGTCGAGGTCGACGCCGTCGAGGCCCTTGCGGAAGTTCGTCAGCTCCCGGTCCCGGGCAGGCTGGACGAGTGGCCGCAGGATCAGGCAGTCCTCGGCGGTGTGGGTGTGGATGGTGGAGCGCATGGTGACGATCCGGACGGTTCCGCGGTCGGCCATGAGCCGGGACAGCTGCTCCGGGCCGAAGCCGTCGAGGCGGGCGGCCAGGGCGTAGTACGGGGGCTTGACGTTCTGTGCCTGCAGGCCGAGGAGGTGGCCCACGGCGTCCGCGGCGGACAGCGGGGAGCGGCGCAGCAGGAGCTGCCGGGCGAGGGTGGCGCGGTTCAGGGCGCGGGCGTCCAGGAGGGGAGCCCCGGCCGTGCTGCTGCTCTTCGTCATGCACGCACGCTAGCGGTGATTGCGGACAGTTTCCGTCCGCAACTCTCACCGAACCCTGCACCGCTTCCGGGCGCCTGCCGGGTATGCCCCCGTTATCCTGCTCGTACCCGCTGCGTGATCACGCCGTACGCAGGCTCGACCGAGAGGGAGCCGATGTCCGAGCGCCCCGTCCGCCCGGCCGCGCAGAATGCCGGGACCGCCGACACCTCCGGCCCCGCCGCGCAGGCCCGGAACTCCCCTGCCGCCACGAACGGCGCGAGCGCCATGGGCGCCAAGGGCAACGGAAGCGGAAAAGGCAACGGGGGCGGTCGCAACGGAGGCCGCAGGTCGGTCTGGCGGCGCGCCCCCGCCGCGCCGCAGCCGGCCGCCGAGCCCACCCCTGCACCCCGGTCCCCGGATTCTGCCGAGACGGCGAGCATCGTCCAGGCGGCGCTGTACCGCGACGGCGTCCGCGTCTCCGCCCCGGCCGGCCTCTCCGAGACCTACCGCGAGCTGCGCGAGCAGCCCGCCGGCATGGCGTGGATCGGTCTCGCCCGTCCCACGGAGGCCGAACTCCTCTCCCTGGCGGCCGAGTTCGATCTGCATCCGCTCGCGGTCGAGGACGCGATGGAGGCGCACCAGCGGCCCAAGCTGGAGCGCTACGGCGACACGCTCTTCGTGGTCCTGCGGGCCGCGCGCTACCTCGACGCGCCGGAGGAGGTCGACTTCGGCGAGCTGCACGTGTTCGTCGGTCCCGACTTCGTCATCACCGTCCGGCACGGCGCGGCCCCGGACCTGTCCGCGGTCCGGCGCCGCATGGAGGACTCCCCCGAGCTGCTCAGGCTGGGCCCGGAGGCGGTCCTGTACGCGATCCTCGACGCGGTGGTCGACGGCTACGCGCCCGTCGTCTCCGGCGTCCAGAACGACATCGACGAGATCGAGACGGAGGTCTTCCGCGGCGACCCCGAGGTCTCCCGCCGCATCTACGAACTCTCCCGCGAGATGGTCGAGTTCCAGCGCGCCACCCGCCCGCTGGTGGGCATGCTGCACGGCCTGATGGCCGGTTTCGCCAAGTACGAGACCGACGAGGAACTCCAGCGCTACCTGCGTGACGTCGCCGACCACGTCACCCACACCAGTGAACGCGTCGACGGCTTCCGCCAGGCCCTCACCGAGATCCTCACCGTCAACGCGACCCTGGTCACCCAGCAGCAGAACGCGGAGATGCGGGCACTCGCCCAGGCGGGGTTCGAGCAGAACGAGGAGGTCAAGAAGATCTCGTCGTGGGCGGCCATCCTGTTCGCGCCGACCCTGGTCGGGACGATCTACGGGATGAACTTCAGCCACATGCCGGAGCTGCACTGGGCGTTCGGTTACCCGTTCGCGATCGGGCTGATGGGGGTGGTCTGCGTCAGCCTGTACCTGATCTTCAAGCGGCGGGGCTGGCTCTAGGCCCGCGGGGAGGCCGCGGCCCCGGCGTCCTGCCGGGCGGGGCACAGCCGGTCGTCAAGCCAGTCGTGGATGCGGGCCAGCGCGTGCCGCTGGGCTCCCGCGTGGCAGTGCGCGTCGGCGCCCTCGGCGGCGGTGAACCGCAGCAGCGTGCGGTCCTCGACCGTCAGGTGGCCGTAGATCTGCTCGGTGATCGCACGGCCGAAGCACCCACCCCCCGCAGACGTCCCGGCGGGGGCACGGCCCGGGTGGGACAAGCCGTCCACGACGCCGTGCGCGGCCTCGTGGCGGAGCGCGGAGGGACGGCTTCACCGGCCGCGACGTGGCCGAGCGCGCGGGCGTGCACGAGGCGACGACCTACCGGCGCTGGGGCAACCTCGACAATCTGCTGCTCGACGTCGCCGTCACGGTCGCCCGGCTGAACGAGCAATCGCCGCTGCCCGACCCCGGGACACTCCGCGGCGACCTGCTGACCTGGGCGGATTCCATGACGCGGGACCTGGCCCGGCCGGACGGGCTGCTCCTTGTGCGCACGGTCATGGCGGTCCGCACGTCCGAGTCCGAACAGGCGCCCCGGATCGGGGACTTCCTGTCCGCACGCAGCGCGGTGATCCAGCAGGTCCTGGACCGCGCGCGGGACCGGGGCGAGGCGGTCCCGGACTGACGGCCGTCCTCGAACGGCTCGTCGCACCGCTGTACTTCCGCGCGATCTTCGCCTACCGGAACCTCGACGAGGCACTGCCCGACCTGGTGGACAACGTGCTGTCGGGAACCGCACGGGACTGACGGAGGCCTTCCCCGACGCAGAGGGCACGGCGGCGGAGCGGGCCTCATGGCCGCGACCCGGCGGGCGATCTTGCCCGGACGACCGGAGAATGAGCCTGTGGACGACAGAGCCGCACGCATCGCGGACTTCATAGAGCCCCTGCGGGTGGCCCCGGGTTCGAAGGTGCGCCTCAGCCGGGACTTCGATCCCCGCTACAAGGCCGGGCTGAAGAAGCAGGACGGCGTGGAACTGCTGCGCAGCGGGGTGGCCCTGCTGGCCGAGTACCAGGAGCGGCTGGCCGCCCAGGACACCTACGGAGTCCTGCTGTGCCTGCAGGCACTCGACGCCGGGGGCAAGGACGGCACGATCCGGCACGTGATGAGCGGCGTCAACCCGCAGGGCGTGAAGGTCAGCAGCTTCAAGGTGCCCTCCAGCGAGGAACTGGACCACGACTACCTGTGGCGCTACGGCCGGCGGCTGCCCGCGCGCGGCGAGATCGCCATCTTCAACCGCTCCCACTACGAGGAGGTCCTCGTCGTCCGCGTGCACCCCGACAACCTCGTCCGGCAGAAGCTGCCGAAGCGGGCACGCGGAAAGGACGTCTGGGAGCGGCGCTACCGCGAGATCAACGACTGGGAGCGCTACCTCACGGACAACGGGTTCAAGGTGGTGAAGATCTTCCTGAACCTGTCGAAGGAGGAGCAGCGCACCCGCTTCCTGAAGCGGATCGACCTGCCGGAGAAGAACTGGAAGTTCTCCGCGGCCGACGTCCGCGAGCGGCGCCACTGGGACGCCTACCAGCGCGCGTTCTCCGAGATGCTCTCGGCGACCAGCACGCCGTGGGCTCCCTGGTACGTCGTACCCGCGGACCGCAAGTGGTTCGCACGGATCTGCACGGCGGCGGTCCTCGCGCACACCCTGATGGACATCGACCCCCGCTATCCCGAGATGAGCGAGGACGCACGGAGCGATCTGCTCACCGCCCGGCAGGAGCTGGTGCAGGAGGCACCCCCCGGTGCCGCGGCCGATCCGTATGCGGCGCACCGTGCGAAGGCGAAGGGCGAGCGCAGGACCGGCCACGGGCAGCCGGCGGGGAAGAAGCACGGCCGGGGCTGACGGACCGGGGTACGACCGGCCCGGATCGGAGGCATGGCGATGACGGTGCAGCCGGATTCCATGGGGGCGAGATCACCGGCGTCGCAGGAGGCCTGGTACGCGCGGGACGCCACGGACGTCGTGGCAGCCTTCGGCGTCGATCCGGCGGTCGGGCTCTCGGACGCCCGGGCGGCCGAACTGCGGGCCGCGCACGGCCCGAACGCCCTCCCCGAGGAGAAGCGGCCCGCGACCTGGCGCCGGTTCCTCGCCCAGTACCGCAGCTACATGCAGCTCGTGCTGGTGGCCGCGGCGGTCGTCTCGATGCTCATCCGGGAGTGGACGACCGCGGTCCTGCTGATCGTGCTGACCCTGCTGAACGCGGTCGTCGGGCTGCGCCAGGAGGGCAAGGCCGAGAGCGCGATGAACGCGCTGAAGTCGATGCTCGAGGCCACGGCGCGGGTGCGCAGGGACGGCGTGGAGGCCGAGATGCCCGCGGAGGAGCTCGTCGTCGGCGACATCGTGCTCGTCGCCGCCGGGGACCAGGTGCCGGCCGACGGACGCATCATCGAGGCCAGCGCCCTGCAGATCGACGAGTCGGCGCTCACCGGGGAGAGTGTTCCGGCCGCCAAGGACGCCGTGACGGTGCCGGGCGACCGGCTGCCCCCGGGCGACCAGACCGACATGGCGTTCATGAACACGCCGGTCACCCACGGCAGCGGAGTCCTCGTCGTCACCGCCACCGGCTCCGGCACCGAGCTGGGCAAGATCTCCGGAATGCTGTCGGCCACCGAGAAGGAGATACCGCCCCTCACCAAGGAGCTGGACACCCTGACCCTGTGGATCACCGGGGCCGCGGGGCTGACCATGATCGTGATGTTCGCCCTGGGGCGAAGCCGCGACCAGGCCTGGGACGCGCTGTTCGTCAGCGCGGTCTCCCTCGCCATCGCCGCGATCCCGGAGGCCCTGCCGACCGTCACCCAGGCGATCCTCTCCGTCGGCAGCCTCAACCTCGCGAAACGCAACGCCGTCGTGAAGGAACTGCCGTCCGTCGAGACGCTGGCGTTCACCTCCGCGATCAACTCGGACAAGACCGGCACCCTGACGATGAACCAGATGACCGCCGTCGAAGTGCTCACGCCCACCGACCGGTACACCGTCTCGGGCACCGGCTACGGACTGGAGGGGAAGATCCAGCACCCCGCGGGCTCCGCCGCGGCCATCGAGGACGCGATCCTGCCGTACGTCGTGGCCAGCGACGCGAAGCTGGTCGACGGCGAGGTGGTCGGCGACCCCACCGAGGGCGCCCTGCTGGTGCTGGCCCACAAGGCGGGCCTGGACACCGACGCGACCCGGGAGCGTCTCCCCCGGCTCGCCACCCTGCCGTTCGACCCGGCCTACAAGCTGATGGCCACCTTCAACTCGGCGGTCGACGCCTCCGGCCGGCAGGTCGTGCGGTGCTTCGTCAAGGGCGCGGCCCCCGCGGTGACGGCGCGGGCGGCGAGCGCACTCGGGGCGGACGGGTCCGTCCCCTGGGACGCCGAACTGCGGCGGCGCGCCGAGGCGCAGACCGAGCGGATGGGGGGCGAGGGCCTGCGGGTGATGGCCGCGGCCACCCGCGATCTGGACCCGGCCGGCTTCGATCCGGACGCGGACCTGCTCGCGTACGTCACCGGGGTGCAGGTGACCAGTCTCGTCGGCATGGTCGATCCGCCCCGCGCGGAGTCGAAGGCCGCCGTGGCAGCCGCCCGTTCGGCCCACATCACGGTCCGCCTGGTGACCGGCGACGACGTCACCACCGGAGCGGCGATCGCCCGGCAGATCGGCATCCCCGGAGAGGCGATCCTCGGCGCCGACTTCGCCGCCCTCGGCGAGGCGGAGCAACTGGCCCGCATCGACGGTATCGGCGTGGTGGGACGGGTCGCGCCCGAGCACAAGGTGCTGCTCGCCGACACGCTGAAGAAGAAGAACCACGTGGTGGCGATGACCGGGGACGGCGTCAACGACGCGCCCGCCATCAAGGCCGCCGACATCGGCATCGCCATGGGCAGCGGCACGGACGTGGCGAAGAACGCCGGCCGCATGATCCTGTCCGACGACAACTTCGCCACCATCGTGTACGCCGTCGAGCAGGGCCGGACCATCTACGACAACCTCACCAAGTACATCCGGTTCGTGCTGCTCCTGCTGGTCACCTTCGTCCTGACGTTCCTCGGCGCCACCGTCTTCGACATCGCGGCGGGCGAGCCCTTCACCCCGCCGCAGGTGCTGTGGATCCACTTCGTGGTCAACGCCTCCTTCGGCTTCGCGCTCGGCTTCGACCGGGAGAGCCCCGGGCTCATGCTCCGCAGGCCGCGGCCCCGGGGGGAGTCGGTGCTCACCCGGCCCGTGCTGGTCACGGTCGGGCTCGCCGGACTGGCCGTCACCGTCGTCCTGCTCGGGCTGATCAGGCTCGGCCGGGCCCTGTACGACAGCGTCGCGATCGGGCAGTCGATCGCGTTCACCGCGTTCGCGCTGTGCCTGATCGTGGCCGCGTTCGAATGCCGCAGCGAGACCGCATCGGTCCTGACGCCGTCCACGTTCGACAGCAAGCAGATGAACTGGGTGGCCTTCGCCCAGCTCGTGCTCGCCGTGATGGTGACCCAGCTGGACGGCTTCCGCCGCATCCTGGGGACGACCGAGATCAACGCACGGCAGTTCGGCTGGGCACTGCTGTCCGCCCTCGCGCTGCTGTTCGTGTGGGAGCTGGGCAAGCTCCTGGCCCGCCGGCCGCGGGGCGCCGGGTGAGCCGACGACTCGCTCCCTGCGGCATCCGGGCGGTTCCCGGGGTCCGCGCCCTTTCCACGTACCGGCGCGAGTGGCTACCGAAGGACCTGGTAGCGGGCGTCGTCCTGACCACGCTGCTGGTGCCGCAGGGCATGGCCTACGCGGAGCTGGCCGGCCTGCCGCCCATCACCGGCCTGTACACGACGGTCCTGTGTCTGCTCGGTTATGCGGTGTGCGGCCCGTCCCGGATCCTGGTGCTGGGACCGGACTCCTCGCTGGGGCCGATGATCGCCGCCAGCGTGCTGCCCCTGGTGGCGGCCGGCGGGGACCCCGAGCGGGCGGTCGCACTGGCCTCGGTGCTCGCCCTCATGGTCGCGGGGATCATGATCCTGGCCTCGGTGGCGCGGCTCGGCTTCGTCGCCGACCTGATCTCCAAACCGACGATGATCGGCTACATGAACGGACTGGCCCTCACCATCCTGATCGGCCAGCTGCCCAAGCTGCTCGGCTTCACCGTCGAGGCGGACGACCTGGCCGGCGAGTTCGTGGGCCTGGTGCAGAGGCTCGCCGAAGGGGCGGTGGTGCCGGCCGCGGCCGCGGTGGGCATCGGCGGGATCGCCGTGATCCTCGTGCTGCAGCAGCTGCTGCCGAAGGTGCCCGCGGTGCTCGTGATGGTAGTCCTGGCGATCGCCGCGACCGCGGCCTTCGACCTGGGCGCGCACGGTGTCGGACTGGTCGGTGAACTGCCCGAGGGATTCCCGCCGTTCACGATCCCGCACGTCCCTCTCGCCGATCTCGCGCCGCTGTTCGGCGGTGCGCTGGGCATCGCCCTGGTGTCGCTGGCGGACACCATCTCCAACGCGTCGGCCTTCGCGGCCCGCACCGGGCAGGAGGTCCGGGGCAACCAGGAGATGGCCGGCATCGGTGCCGCGAACCTGGCGGCCGGTCTCTTCCAGGGCTTCCCGGTCAGCACCAGCGGCTCCCGCACGGCGGTGGCCGAGCGGGCCGGGGCCAGGAGCCAGCTCACCGGAGTCGTCGGAGCGGTGCTGATCGTCCTCATGCTCGTGCTGGCCCCGGGCATGTTCCGCGACCTTCCCCAGCCCGCCCTCGCCGCCGTCGTCATCACCGCCTCGCTGTCCCTGGCCGACGTGCCGGGCACGCTGCGGCTGTGGCGGCAGCGCCGGGCGGAGTTCCTCCTGTCGGTCGCCGCCTTCGCCGGAGTGGCCCTGCTCGGTGTGCTGCCGGGGATCGCGATCGCCGTGGCCCTGTCGGTGCTCAACGTCTTCCGGCGCGCATGGTGGCCGTACAACACCGTGCTGGGACGGGTGCCCGGCCTCGCCGGGTACCACGACGTGCGGTCCTACCCGCGGGCCGAGCGGCTCGAGGGGCTGGTGATCTACCGGTTCGACGCCCCGCTCTTCTTCGCCAACGCCAGGACCTTCCGCGACGCGGTACGGCGTCTGGCGCGCACGGACCCGCGGCCGCGCTGGATCGTGATCGCGGCGGAGCCGGTGACCGACGTGGACACCACCGCCGCCGATGTGCTGGAGGAGCTGGACGAGGCTCTGAACGCCGAGCACGTCCATCTCGTCCTGGCCGAGCTGAAGGACCCAGTGCGGCGCAAGATCGAGCGGTACGGGCTCACCCGCACCATCGACCCGGACCACTTCTTCCCCACCGTGGAGGCCGCCGTCGACGCCTTCCGGCGGCGCACCGGAGCCAGGTGGACGCCCCCGCCCGCCACCGGACCCGGCGAGCGCTGACCCGGGCTCACGCGCTGTCGCGTCCCACGGCGGTCCGTCCCATCGTCAGGGCCAGGCGCCGTACCCGGTGCCAGTCCAGCGGCGGGGCGGGGCGCGGCGCTCCGGGGCGGTGCCGCGGCACGCGGACGCGCAGGGCGCCGGGTGCGAGGCGGCAGTGCACCGGGGTGGGCAGCAGCAGGGCCTCGCCGTCGACACCGACCGGGACCGCGGGGGCGTCGGCGTCGACGACGACCTCGCGGGCGGTGACGGCGGTCAGCCCCCGGCTCCGCTCACCGCGCAACAGCAGGTCCGTCGCCTCCGCAGCGGTGCCGACCTCGACGACCAGCACCCCGAGCCGGCCGGAGTCCAGCCGCTCCCGGCGCCCCAGTCCCGCCGAGTCGCCGGTCAGGTAGGGGTTGTTGCTCACCAGGACGGCCTGGGGATCGCCCGGGACCGGCGCACCGGCACGGACCGTCAGCCGCGCCCCGCTGTGGTGGGTCAGCAGGTCCGGCAGCATCTCCAGGGTGGTACGGGCCTTGTCCTCGCGGTAGGCCGGACTCTGCACGACGGCCGCGTACACCCCGAACGAGGCGTTGTTGACGAAGACGCGCTCCACACTGTCGTCCGCGCCCGGCCGTCCCGCCCGGATCCGGCCCAGGTCGACGCGGAGTTCGACTCCGTCGGTCAGCGCGTCCAGGCACGTCGAGGGGTCCTGCCGGTCCAGGCCCAGATCCATGGCGAAGTGGTTGCGGGTGCCCGCGCTGATCACCACGAACGGGATGTCGTGCTCCGCGGCCACCCCGGCGACCAGGGCCTGCGTGCCGTCGCCGCCCGCGACGCCGAGCAGGTCGGCGCCCCGCTCCACGGCCCCTCGCGCCAGCTCGGCCACGTCCTGGTGGTGGGCCGGGTCCAGCACGACGACTTCCGCGCCCAGGTCCCTGGCGCGCTCCGCCAGGCGGAACTTCTCGACCTTTCCGCCGCCCGAACGCGGATTCATGATCAGGAACGGCCGCCGGGCCCGGGCGGCGGAGCGCTCCGGCATCCCCGGTGCGGTGTCGTCGACGAGTGCCGCCCGGCCCGCGGAGACGGCGAGCGTCCACAGGGCGAGCGAGACCAGCACGACCCACAGCAGCCCGGCGGTCGCGTACCAGGTGAGGACTACGAGCGGCGCGGCGACCACCAGCAGCACGGCCAGCACCCGCGGCCACCCGGTACGGCTCAGCATCCACCAGACGCCGGCCGCCGTGAGCACCAGCCCGGCCGCTCCCACGGCCACGAGGACGACACTGGCGAGCCCGGCGAAGACCAGCAGTACCGCCACCGCCGCCGCACCCGCCAGCAGGGCCAGACGAGCGGTCCAGCGCCTGTTCATGGGGCAGCCTCCCGTTCCGTGGGTGCCGGCTTCCCGTTCAGGCTACGAGCGGGCACCCGGCACGGCACGTCCGGAACGGGGCCGCCCGTGCACGGCCGCGGCGGCCCCCACCCTGCGTCTCCTCCCGGCATAACCCTGCTTCATCCCACCCACGCCGCGTTCCGTCCCGCCCACGCCGCCGTTCAGGAGCCGTGGTCGCAGACCGACGGCAGCCAGGTCAGCTCCTCGTCGCCGCGCAGGCTGTCCAGGTTCTTCAGCAGGGTGTCCAGGTCGTGCGGATCGGCGAGGAAGTCGATCGTCGCCTCGGCGAAGGCGTCGCGCACGGCGGGCGGCATGGCGTCGGAGGCGTCGAAGCAGTGGACCGCGTCGGGGTCGACGAGGGTCCTGGCCAGGGAGCGGTGCCAGGGGGCGGTGGAGTCGGCGGCGGGCTGCGCCGCCGTGTCCACGGAGAAGCCGGACTCCTTGGCGTTCCAGGCCCGCTGGGCACCGGCGGAGGCGAGGTGGCGGATCAGCTTCCGCGCCTGCGGGGTGCCGTGCAGCAGGGCCACCAGGTCACCGGAGACCTCCCAGGTGTTCCTGGCCGTCGCGCGGGGGATCAGCCGGTACGAGGGCTCGTAGCTGCCGTTCAGGTCCTCCCACCGCTGGTAGGTGCGGACGAACGAGGCCTGGTGCTCCAGGGTGCAGCGCGGCGGGTCCGCGGCGGCCGGCTCGGACGCCTTCTGGTACTCGGTCCGCAGGGCGCGCAGGACCAGGTCCCTGGATCCTCCGGCGCCCACCATGTCCCGCCAGGTGGTCCAGGCGCCCTTCACCTCCTTGGACTGCCAGGGCAGCTCGCCGCGCGCCCAACGCTCGTAGGTCTGCGGGCCGTACTGCTGCAGCAGGATGTCCTCGATCCAGTCGGTGCCGGGCCAGCCGCTGGTGGCGCCGGAGCCCATGCCCAGGCACCACTGGCCGGGCCGCCGCGCCGCCTCCTTGCGCTGCTGCTCCTCGGTGAGGCGCCCGGGGTACCAGACGATGCTCTTCAGGTCGGCCTTGAGCGGGAACCAGTACACGTGTCCCTCGAGGGGCGTGGCCCAGGAGTCGCTGAAGTCGCCCTGCGGAACGAGTTTCTCCAGCGGCTCGAGCTTCTTCTGCGCGGCGTAGGCGGCGAGTTCGCCGGGGCCGGTGAGCACGACCACGTCGGGCGGTGTGCCGGCCTCGACGTCGGCGCTGAGCACCTGGCTCTCGGCCGAGCTGCCCTGGTAGTCGACGTGGACGTGGTACCTGCGCTCGAAGGGGTCGATGACCGCCTCGCGGAAGTACCGCGCGTCCTGGTCCGTCCAGTTGGCCAGCAGGGTGACGGTCGGTTCCTGCCCGAGGATGCGTACGCCTGCCACGACGGCCGCCGCCAGCACGGCCAGGCAGCTCGCCACCACGGTGACCGTGCGCACCATGCGGCGCGAGGGGCGGCGCCGGGTGCCGTCGGCGGCCGCCGCGGGGCCGCTTCCGGGGGCGCTCACCGGGACCTGAACCGGTAGTCGTTGATGTGCTGCCGCAGACCCGTCTCGGTCAGGGCCATGAGCACGATGCCTCCTATCACGATCCATGCCGAGGCGGCCGCGCGCAGACCCGTGTGTGCCAGGTACGCGGCGGCCTGCGGCCCCGCGTCCGTGACGGCCTGCCCGGGCACCACCCGGCCGAGCAGGCCGCGCGTGTCCGTCATGCCCTGGCGCGTCCACACCGTGAACAGCACGAGGACCGCGAACCCCACGCCCAGCAGCACGCCCGCGGCGATGAGTTGACGGTTGTACCGGCGCCGGAAACGGCGGCGCAGGAAGAACTGGGTCTCCACCAGGGCGGCGCCCAGGGCGAGGACGAACAGCGCGGCCACGCTCCAGCCCAGCCACAGCGGCCACCCGAAGGAGGTCTGGCGTCCCACCACGGCCTGCTGCTGGTCCTGCAGCAGCTTCAGCCGGTCCTCGATGCCGGTCTCCGCGGCCTTGAGCATGCTGGCCGCATAGCTCAGGTAGGCGTCCCGCAGCACGCTTCCCTCGGGCTGCAGCTGGGCCTTCTGGACCATCCCGGTGTACCCGGTGATCAGTCCGGCGACCGTCTGCAGGGCCTGCCGGTCGGCCTGGCCGCCCGTGTCGTCGGCGGCGGCCACGGCGAGGCTCTGCGCGGCCACCGAGATCTGCTTCTGGAACTCGCTGGTCGACGGGGTCGCCCCGGTCGCGTTCGCCTGTGCCTCGCCGAGCGCGTACAGGGCGGTGTCGATGGCGACGACGGCGGGGGCGCTGGAGGTGCGCAGCGGGTCGGCGTCCGCGTGCACACCCTCGTAGGAGAGGAGGAGGGACAGGGTGAGCAGGGCCGACAGGGCCAGCAGCAGCCGGCGGCGCACGGCGAGGTCGTACGCGGTCGTGCTCTCCCCCTCCGGCGGTCGCCGCCCGGCACCGAGGAGACGGCCGATCCCCGGGCGTCCGGGCGCACCGGCACCCGCGGCCGAGTCGACGGTCATGAGGCCCCCTTCAGCGACCGCCCGCAGTCGCCCCCGCAGAACACGGAGTCGG
>NZ_JBFAET010000131.1:0-25346 GCF_040642095.1 Streptomyces sp. NPDC020362 | reverse complement strand
GAGGAGGCCGCCGAGGTCTGGATGGCCGCCGAGTACGAGGGCAAGGAGGCGGCCGCCGAGGAGATCTCGCAGCCCCCGCCCCTTTGCCATGCGTCACTCGGTCGACCCGCCCGGCAGGATCCGCCGGAAACCGGTGTACGGGGTCAGGGCCTCGGGCAGCAGCACCGAACCGTCGTCCTGGACACCCTGCTCCAGCAGCGCGGCCACCGTCCGGCCGATCGGCAGCGCCGAGCCGTTCAGGGTGGCCGCGGGGGTCTTGCGGCCGTCGGCCCCCTTGACCCGGATGTCGGCGCGCCGGGCCTGGAAGGTGCCGCAGTCCGACACCGACGAGATCTCCCGGTAGGCGCCGCCACCGGGCAGCCACACCTCGATGTCGTACGTCATCCGCGCCGAGAAGCCCATGTCGCCCGCAGGCAACAGCACCGTCCGGAAGGAGAGTTCGAGCCGGCGCAGGCACTCCTCGGCGTGCGCGACCATCAGCTCCAGCTGCTCCTGGGCCTGGGCCGGCGTGCAGATCCGCACCAGCTCCACCTTCTCGAACTGGTGCAGCCTGAGCACGCCCCGGGTGTCCCGGCCGTACGCACCTGCCTCCGCTCGGAAGCAGGGGGTGCGGGCGGTGAACGCGTACGGCAGGGTCCGCGCGTCCAGGAGCTGTCCGGCCACCAGGTTGGTCAGCGGCACCTCGGCCGTCGGGATCAGGAACAGCTCCCGGTCGCCGACCTGGGTGCGGAACAGGTCCTCCTCGAACTTGGGCAGCTGCCCGGTGCCCGTCATGGTGTCCCGGCCGACCAGGAAAGGCACCGACTGCTCGGTGTAGCCGTGCTCGCGGGTGTGCAGGTCCAGGAAGAAGTCGCCGAGGGCCCGTTCCAGGCGCGCCCCGGCACCGTGCGCGACGCTGAACCGGGCGCCGGAGAGCCGGGCCGCCGCGGGGGAGTCCAGGATGCCGAGCGCCTCGCCGATCTCGGCGTGGTGCCGTGCCCCGTCCGCCGCACGCGGGGCCGGACCCCCGCGCCGTATCTCCACCGCCTCCTTCTCCGAGTCGCCGTCCGGTACGACGTCCAGCGGCAGGTTGGGAATGCCGAGCAGCAGGTCGGTCAGCTCCGCGGCGGCCGCACGGGCGGCGGCCTCCGCCTGCTGCACCTCGGTGCGCAGCGCGCGGGCGGCCTCCTTCTCCGCCTCGGTCGGCGGGCCGGAGCGGCGGGCCTTGGCGGTGCGGTTCAGTTCGGTGCGCAGCCGCGTGACCTCCCCCTGCGTGGCCGCGCGGGCGCGCAGCGCGGCCGTCAGGGCGTCCAGGTCCAGGTCGTACCGGCGGCGGGCCAGGCGCCGAACGGCGTCCGGGCCGGCCTCGATCAGCTGCTGGGCGTCATGCATGGCGGTCTCCTGACAGAGCGGTGGCGGCGACGGGCGGCAGGTCCGCCACGGCGGTGTGCCGGACACCGAGCCCGCGGTAGCGCACCGGCCGGGCCGAGCGCATACGGGCGGCGTACAGCAGGCCGCCCAGGGCGACCACCGGCAGCAGCCAGGGCAGGGCGGCGATCACCCGGGACGGGGATCCGGTGAGCATGTCGAAGTTGCCGACCACCAGCCAGACGGATGCGGCCAGGCCCGCGAAGCCCAGCAGCGGGGCCACGGTGTCCCGCCACCAGTGCCCCTGCCCCTCGCCGCGCAGCCGCAGCCCGAGCACGGCCAGCGCGGCCAGGGCCTGCAGGGCGACGATGCCCAGGGTGCCGAGGCCGAGCATGCTGGTGGTCAGATCGGCGTACGGGTCGAGACCGGCGACGGCGAAACCGGCCACGACCACCGCGGTCAGCGCACTCTGCGCGAGGCTCGCCCGGTGCGGGGAGCGGTGCCGGGGGTGCTCGGCGGCCAGTGCGCCGGGCAGCAGGCCGTCCTCGGCGAGGACCTGGGCGTAGCGGTTGGCGGCGCTGTGCAGGGCCAGTGTCGCCGCGAACAGGCTGGTGCAGAGCATGATCTGCAGCCCGGTGCTGCCCGCCTTGCCGAGGAAGTCGTCGCCGAGGACGAAGAACAGGTCGCCCATCTGCTTGCCCGCGACCTCGCGCACCCGGTCGCTGCCGACCGCGCCCACCGCGAGCCAGCTGGTCAGGGCGTAGAAGCCGGCGATCAGGACGACGGCCGCGTAGGTGGCGCGGGGCACGCTGCGCCGCGGGTCCTTCGCCTCCTTGCCGTACAGGGCGGCCGACTCGAACCCGATGAAGGACACGAACGCGAACATCAGCGAGACGCCGGCGCCGTGCCCGGCCGCGACGTGCGGGGAGAAGGAGGCGGTGGGCAGGGCGTGCACACCGTGCCGGGCGAGGATCGCCACGTCCAGGGCGGCCAGCACACCGATCTCGCCGAGCATCAGCAGGGCCAGCACCCGTGCGCTGAGCGCGATCTCCCGGTACCCGAGCACGGCCGTCAGGACCAGCCCGACGGCCGCGCACCACTCCCAGGACACCGTCAGCCCGTGAGCGGCGAGCACCAGCTGGGTGAAGTAGCCGAGCGCGCCCGCGAGGCCGATGGTCGCGCAGTTGTAGGAGAGCAGGGCGACATATCCGGCCGCGACCGCGGGCGGGCGGCCGAGGCCGTCGGCGACGGAGGCGTAGAAGCCACCGGAGCCGCCGGTACGACGGGCACTGACCGCATACCCGACCGAGAAGCACAGCAGGGTGACCCCGGCGAACAGGAAGGCCGCCGGCACACCCGCACCGTCACCGAAGGCGAACGCGAGAGGAACGGTGCCGACCATCGCGGACAGCGGGGCCGCGGCGGCGACGATCAGGAAGAGGATGTGTCCGGTACCGAGCCGACCGGACGGGGGCGGGGAGCCACTGGTGGACATGGAGAACTCCGTGGATTCTCAAGGGAATTGGGGAGAGGGACGAAAAACGGGAGACAGCCGCCCGCACCAGACCGGCGGACGGCTGTCAGGACGCCCCGAACCGGGCGGCGCAGCCGCCCGTCCAGGGGCGCGGGGAACTGCGCGATCAGCCAGAGACGACCCGCACCCGCCGAACCAGGGACCCGGGCAGGCCTCAGGCGGGGGCGATCGCCAGTGCGGTGTTCTGCCCGCCGAATCCCAGCGAGTTGCTCAGGGCCAGGTCGATGGGCATCTCGGTGACGGTCTGGGCCAGCTTGATCTCGATCCGCGGATCGGGCATGACCAGGTTGGCGACGGGCGGAATGACCTCGTGCTCGACGCTGAGCACGGCGAACGCGGCCTCGACCGCGCCGGCGGCGCCCAGCAGATGACCGGTGACTCCCTTCGTGGAGGTGACCAGCGGATCCCCGCGCAGGGTCCGCCGGATCATCCGGGCCTCGGACAGGTCGTTCAACGGCGTCGACGTACCGTGCGCGTTGACGTGCTGCACGTCGTCCGGGTCGGCACCCGCATCGGCGAGTGCCGCCCGCACCGCGGCTTCGATCCCCGCACCGTCCGGGTGCGGCGACGTCATGTGGTGCGCGTCGGCGGTCGCGCCGTACCCGACGATCCGGCCGTGGACGTGCGCGCCCCGGGCACGTGCGTCCGCGACCCGCTCCATCACCAGGATCCCGGCCCCCTCGCCGGCGACGAAGCCGTCCCGGTCGGTGTCGAAGGGACGGGACGCGGACGCCGGGTCGTCGTGCCGTTTCGACAGCGCGCCCATCTGCGCGAACCCGGCCATGACCAGCGGGGTGATCATGGCCTCGCTGCCGCCGGCCAGCACGATGTCGCACCGGCCGAGCGCCAGCAGGTCCCGGGCGGTCCCGATGGCGGTCGCACCCGACGCGCAGGCCGTCGCCACCACCAGGTTGGGGCCGGTCGCCCCGAACTCGATGGCCGTCTGACCGGCCAGCATGTTCGGCAGCTGCATGGGAAGCAGCAGCGGCGACACGCGCTCGGCACCCTGCTCGCGCAGCACATGGTGCTGGTCCTCGACGGTGCCCGGACCGCCGTCCGCGCAGCCCAGCACCACCCCCACCCGCGCGCCGTCCCAGGTCTGCGGGTCGAGGCCCGCGTCGGCCACCGCCTCGTGCGCGGCGACCAGCGCGAACTGCACGAACCGGTCCAGGCGGTGCGCACGTCGCGCACTCAGCAGGGTCTCGGGATCGAAGCCGGGCACCCGGCAGGAAATCTGTACAGGGTTGTCCGCAAGCACCGGATCGAGGGCGGCGGCCGGCCTGCCGTCGCAGACCGCCGCCCAGCTCGGCCCGACCCCGATCCCACCCGGGGTGACCAGGCCGAGCCCGGTGACGGCGATGTCCATGCCGGCCATCAGACCTTCGCGCTCCGCTCCTCCATGAGCCGGACCATGTCTGACACGGTCTCGGCTTCCAGGAGGTCGTCGTCGCTGATGTCCAGGTCCAGCTCGGACTTCAGCAGCAGCGACAGCTCCACCACGGCCAGCGAGTCCAGCTCGATGTCCTCCCGGGTGGCCTCCGGGGTGATGGCCTCGGGCGACACCTTGAGCTTGTTGGACAGGATTTCCTTGAGCTGCTCCAGCATGTCGGTTCCTTTCGAAGGTGTACGCGCCCCGCGTACCGCTGAATCGATATGAGTGACTGACGGTCGGTCAAATGGTCTGCAGCTCCGGCCAGACGACCGTGGCCGCGCCCCACGAGAGGCCTCCGCCGAACGCGGTGAGCAGCACCCGGTGGCCCGCGGCGAGCCGCCCCTCGGCGGTGGCCTCGGCGAGCAGCAGCGGAATCGAGGCGGCGCCGGTGTTGCCGACCCGCGCGATATTGCTCAGCTGCCGCTCGGCGGGGATGCCGAGCCGGTCCGAGACGGCGTCCAGGATCCGGGCGTTGGCCTGGTGGGCCGCGAACCGGTCGACGTCGTCCAGCGACCAGCCCGCCCGTCTGGCGGCCTCGGTGGAGGCGGCGGTCATGCGTTCCACCGCGTGCCGGTAGGTCTCCCGGCCGATCATCCGGAAGTAGTGGTCCTCCGGGGCGACCGGCCGGTCGGTGGACCGCTGCCGGGAGCCGCCGGCCGGCACCTCGATCAGATGGCTCAGCTCGCCGTCGCTGCCGAGCACCAGCGGGCCCACGGCCCCCGGTTCACCGGCCGAGCCCGCGCGCAGCACCACCGCGCCCGCGCCGTCCGCGAAGATCACCGCGGTGGTGCGGTCCTCGGGGTTGATGATCGTGGTGAACGCGTCCGCCGCGATCAGCAGCACCCGGTCCGCGACCCCGGCCGCGATGAGCCCGGCGGCCGAGGCCAGCCCGTACAGGAACCCGGAGCAGACGGCCGCCACGTCGAAGGCGGGCACCGTCCCGAGCCCCAGCCGCGCGGCCACCTGCGGTGCGGTCGCCGGACAGGGCTGGTCCGGGGTGGTGGTGGCCAGCACCACCGCTCCGACCCGTTCGTCGCCCGCCGACTTCAGCGCCCGCAGACCCGCCTCCACCGCCAGGTCGCCGGTGGAGGTGCCCGGGGAGATGAAGTACCGCTCGGCGATTCCGGTGCGCGACCGGATCCAGGCGTCGGAGGTGTCCAGCCGGGCGGCCAGATCGTCGTTGGTCACCACGCCCGGAGGGACGTACGCCCCGATGCCGGTGACGACCGCCGCCCGCCCGGTACTCATGCGCCCGCCTCCGAGGCGAGAACCTCGACGGGCAGGCCCATGTACTTCATGCGGACCTCGGCCATCTCGTCGGTCCACTGCTCGGCCATGTCGTAGCGCTGCTCGGCGGTGGTGTCGAGGAGCCGGACGCCCGGCCAGACCTCGTAGTCGCCGATCAGGTCGGCGTGCCGGAACATGCCCTCCTGGAACAGTTCCTCGCGGTGGATGACGAACTCCCGGTCCGGGATCTCGTCCCACAGCTTCACGCCCGAGCGCAGGATCTCCAGCAGCCGCGGCCGGTACTCCGGGTGCTCGATCACATGGTCGCGCAGGATGGTGCTGGCCACGGTGAGGTGACGGATCTCGTCGATCGCGGTGCCGCGCGAGATCTCGCCGGTCGCGGGGGAGAGCGGGGTCCACTTGCGCTCGCTCAGCTCGGCCGCCGGGGCGAGCACCCCCTCGATGATGATGGCGAACACGGCGACCCCGCCGGGGAAGTCGGCCTGGTCGCGGACGATGTCCAGGGTGAAGTCCACCACCGGGTCCAGGACCCGCTTGCGGTAGTCCCGGGCCATCTCCTCGATGTCCTTGAGCAGCGTGCCCGCCGGGACGCCCAGCTCCACCAGGTGCTGGCGGAAGACCCGGGCGTGCCGGGCCTCGTCGATCAGCTGGGTGGCGTAGAACTCCATCTGCGGGATGCCCGGCGCGATGGACACGTAGTGGCCGAGCAGCCGGGTGGCCAGCTCCTCCGCCAGGGCCCGGAAGCCGAACTCCAGGACCAGCGCCTCGCGCAGCGGGCCGGGCGCCTTCAGGAAGTCCGGGGTGACCGCGTTCTCGTGGTGGCCGGTCACCCCGCGGTCGCGCAGCGTGCCCTGGGCCACCGAGGTGATCCAGTAGGCGAGGTCGCACTCCTCGGGGCCGAGGGTGAGTTCCTTCGCGCCGTCCAGCAGACCGGGCGCCTTGTCCCAGTCGGCCTCGGGGGCTACGAGTGCCGGATGTTCGGTCATGATGCGGCGGTCTCCTTCGCCGGGCGCAGGGAGCCGGCGTAGAGCCCGCCGGCGTAACTGAACAGGGGGAGCCCGTCGTCGGCGGTGGCGTGGACGACGTGGCCGAGCAGCAGCTCGCTGTCGCCCGCCGCGTGCGCGGAGTGGAAGCGGCAGACGTAGTGGGCGAGCGCACCCGCGATCAGCGGGGCGTGCGCGTACCCCTCCGCCGTCCAGGCCAGGCCCGCGAAGGCCGCGTCGCCGTCGGGGCGGGAGCTGTCCGCGAACCGCCGGGCCACGTCGGCCTGGTCGCCGCCGAGCACGTTGATCGCGAACCGTCCCTCGGCGGCGGCCAGCCGGGCGAAGGACGACCCCGCCCGCAGCACCACACCGACCAGCAGGGGCGAGCGCGAGACCAGGGTGACCGTGCTCGCGGTCGTGCCGTGCATCCGTTCCTCGGGGCCGGTGGTCAGCACCGACACCGGGGAGGCCAGGTGGTACAGGGCCCGGCGGCGCTCGGCCGGGTCCTGCCGGACCGCCCGCCGGACATCGGTCGCGGTGGTCATCGCACGGCCTCCGTCTCGCGCACCACCGGCCGCGCCGGGACGTGCCCGACCGGCACCGGGTCCATCGCGTGGCCCACGGGCCCCGGGTGGGGCAGGCCCAGGTCGTCGAGGAGGCGCAGATAGCCCTCCTGGCGCACCGGCTCGAAGGGCAGCGCGAAGGACTTCATGAAGTTGCCGAACAGACCGCGGTCGCCGAACAGATGGAACGGCAGCACCAGCAGCGCCCACTCGGGCTTGACCAGCCAGCACCACAGCGCGGCCACCGCGCCCTGCGTGATGAGGCTGTGCATGACGTTGTAGAGGACGTAGTACGCCTTGGGGATCGGCCGGCCGCCGCTCTTGCGGAACGCGATGGCGCCGGGGATGTAGCCGATCAGGTCGATGTAGAGGAACAGTCCGATCGCCGGCAGCCAGCGGATGTCTCCGAAGTGGTAGACGATCAGGCCGGTGGTGACGGCGAGGCCCACCAGGTACTCGGCGCGGTGCAGCGAGTAGGTGCGCGGTGTCTCGAACGGGTTCGCCTGGTCCATGGTCAGCTCCTCGGCAGATTCCTAGGCGCCGACCGCGGCGGGCTCGGTGAGTTCGATGCCGCCCTGGATGCGCACGGCCGGGTACAGCCCGGTCAGCGCCCAGGCGACGGTCTCCTTGATGACCCGCTCGGCGATCGGGTCGAGGATGCCCTCCAGGCTCGGGATGCCGAAGTCGAAGTCGGCGTCGAAACGGACTGCGACGTCGTCCCCGGACTGCTGGACGGACCAGGTCCCGGAGAAGGAGTCGAAGTCGCCGTCGGACTGCTCGAAGCGGATCTCGCCGCTGTCCGGCAGCACCACGTCGTCCTCGGTCCAGCGCAGCAGGCCGCTGCGGAAGTGCAGCTCCCAGCTGGAGGACGCCTTCGGGTCGGGGTAGGAGGCGTGCACGGTGGTCGCGTTCACGTGGGGCGCCAGGTCCGGGTACTTCTCCCAGCGCCGTATGGCGTGCAGGACCGTTTCAGCCTGCTCCGCGGGTATCAGGGCATCGAGTTCGACGTGCCGCACGATCAGTTACCGCCTTCCGGCATCTTGGCCGCGCCCTTGATCAGGTCGCGGGTGGCCAGGTCGAAGGAGTCGACGAGGTAGTCCACGTCGGTGTCGCTCAGCACGGCGGGCGGGGTGAACCGCACCACCGAGCTGCCGTTCATGGAGTGGTTGGCGACCACGCCGTGGTTGAACAGTTCGATCAGCAGCTCGCCGGCCAGACCGGCCTCCACGAGCTCCACGCCGATGAGCAGGCCCCGGCCGCGCACGTCCACCACCAGCTCGGGGATGTTGCGCCGCGCGACCTCCGCGATCCGCGGCAGCAGCCGGGCGCCGATGTCCATGGCCCGGGTCACCAGGCGCTCCTCCTTGACGGCCCGGATCGCGCCCTGCACCGCGGCCATCAGCACCGGCTGCCCGGAGAAGGTGGCGGTGTGGACGTAGGGGTCCTTGTCGAAGGGGCGGAACGCCTTGCGGGTGGCGACGGCCGCCGACACCGGCATCACGCCGCCGCCGAGCGCCTTGCCGGTGAGCAGGACGTCCGGGACCACGCCCTCGATGTCGGCGCCCCACCACTCGCCGAGCCGCCCGAAGCCGGACTGGACCTCGTCGAGGATGAGGAAGCCCTCGTACTCACGGACCAGTTCCTCGACCCGCTTGAGGTAGCCCCTGGGCGGGATGATCACGCCGCCCTCGCCCTGCACCGGCTCCAGGATCACGCACGTCTCGCCCGGGTGCGCCCGCAGCTCCGTCTCCAGGGCGTCGGCGTCACCGAACGGCAGGTGCAGGAAGTCGGGGACGAGCGGCCGGAACGGCGCCTGGTACACGTCCTTCGCGGTCGCCGACAGGGCGCCCAGCGTCTTGCCGTGATAGCCGCCCCGCATCGAGACCGTGTGCTTGAACCCGCCCGCGCGGGCCAGCTTCAGGCCGGTCTCCACCGCCTCCGCACCGGACAGCGCGAAGTGCACGCGGTCCAGGCCGGCCGGCAGCACCGACACCAGTGCCTCGGCGGCGCGGGCCACCGTCGGCTCCAGCAGGATGCGGGTCGCGGTGGGGTGGGTGCGCAGCTGGCGCTCCACCTCCTCCATCACGATCGGGTGGCGGGCGCCCATGATGAACACGCCGTAGCCGCCGGCGTTCAGGAAGCGCTCACCGTCGCTGGTGGTGAGCCAGGCGCCCTCGGACGCCACCTCCATGTGGCTGCCGAACAGCTCGGCGAGCGTGGCCCGGCCCTTGCTGAGATGGGCCCGGTACAGGTTGAGGATCTCCGCCTCGTCGACGACGGCCGGCGCCGCCGGCGCCTGGGGGGATTCCTGGATGATGGTCACTTGTCGCTCACTCCAAGGGATGTGGGTGGGGCGGGTCTCGGCCGGGCAGTCGGCCACGCCGGTGCGGTACGGCGCCCCGAAGGGGTGCGGGGCCCTGTCGATGTGCGGCTCCGCCGCGTGGGCGCGACCAGCCACGGACGGCGCGCAGCCGCCCACTTGGATCTGCCGGCCGAGCTCTACGCCAGAACCAGCGGCCCCCCGCCGAAGTACGCGAGAAGCGGCTCGGCGGCAGCGATGCGGGACGGCGGATGGAAAGCCAGCGCACGCGTCGCGGCAGCGGCCTGCGCGCTCGCCGAACTGCTGATGAAGTCGAGACCGCCGAGCAGCTCCAGCGCCCGCCCGACGATGTCCGGCAGCGCGTTCTGCACGGCGTACCGGGCGACCAGCACCCGCGCCACCGACTCCTCGTCGCCGGGCACCTGGCCGGTGCCGCGGGCCACGCCCTCCAGCAGGGCGAGGGCGGCCTCCATGTCGACGGCGAGCGCGGCCCGTTCCTCGGCACCGCCCCGCTTGCGCTCCAGCACCTGCTCCACCAGCGCCGCGGCGGAGCCCGCGTACCCGGCGGAGATCAGCATCTCGAACCACACGAACCCGGCCGACTGCAGGTCGTCCAGGCGCGTCGGGTCGTCGGCACCGGCCCGCACGACCATCTCCGCCGGGACGAACACGTCCTCCAGACGCACCTCGTCGCTCTCCGCGCCGGCCAGCAGGTCGTTGCCCCAGAAGTCGTGCACGGACATGCCGGGCGCGTCCGCCGGGACCAGCGCCAGCGCCAGCTCCGGCTCGCCGCCGTCCTCGCCGTGGATGGCGATCGACGCGGTGAGCAGGCTCATCGAACGGGACAGGCTGCAGGGCTTCTTCGACCCGGACAGCAGGAACCCGTCCTCGACCGGGCGCGCGGTCACGGCCGGCTTGAGGATGTTCTGCGCGGTACGGCCCTCGGCCCAGCCGGAGGCCATCACCTGCTGCTCGGGCACGATCCGGTGCAGCAGCTCGGTCTGCGCGGCGGTGAGCCGGCCCGACTTGACGGCCAGCGAGTAGAGCATGGCGGCGGTGAAGTGGTGCATGGACACGGCCGCGACCAGCGACGGCGAGAGCGCGCCGAGAGCCAGCTGGACCCGCAGCGCCTCGAGCGGGGCGGCGCCGTGTCCACCGTAGGCCTCGGGTATGAGCAGGCCGACCCCGCCGTGGATGCGGAAGAGGTCGATCACGGGGCTGCCGGGCCGCTCCCGCTCGGCGTACGGAATCTGGTCCAGCTCCTTGAGCAGTCCGGGGTGGAACCGCTCGCACACGGTCCGGGCAGCATCGAGGGAACGCACGGGAATCCTCCGGAAGACGTCGAAACGGACTGTCAGGCGCCGAAGACCGCGTCGTACGGGCTCACGTCGCGGGCGATGCTGACTCCCTGCACGTGGGAGGTCTTGAGCATCGGGTAGTTGGCCTCGCCGAACGCACCGCCGGTGCGGCCGGTGCCGCCGTGGCTCGGCAGGTAGGGCAGGAAGCCGATGTGGGAGTCGTTGACCTTCAGCAGACCGCCGTTGACGGTGCGCCGCACGAACGTCTCGATGACATGGTCCGAGCGCGACCACAGGGAGTTGCGCAGCCCGTAGTCGTTGCTGTTGACGAACTGCAGGAAGGCTTCGAGCAGGGCGTCGTCGTTGTCGCGCTCGGCGACCACGATCGGGACCAGCGGGAAGAACGTCTCCTCCCGGACCACGTCGTAGGTCCGCGCCCGGTCCAGGCCGTCCACCCGCACCACCGTCGGCTGCAGGAAGACACCCGTCTCCGACACCGTGCCGTCGACCTCGGTGCGGTTGCCGCCGGTGACCAGCTCGGCGCCGTTGTCCAGCGCCTGGCGCAGCAGCCGGAAGAAGCGCTCGCTGCGCCGCACCGGCGACAGCAGGACGTCCTCCTCCTCGGGCAGGCCCGGCTTGATGCCCTTGACCTGCTCCTTCACCTCGGCGATCAGCGTGTCGGCGATCTCCGGGTGGACCAGGACGTAGTTGGGCACCATGCAGATCTGCCCCGAGCCGTAGAAGGCCTCCGTGATGGCCTCGGCCGCCCACTTCACGTCGGCGTCCTTCCACACCACGATGCCGTCGTTGCCGGCGAGTTCGAGGATCGGCTTCTTGCCGTGCGCCACGCACTGCTGCTCGAAGCGCAGGCCTTCCTGGCTGCCGCCGATGTAGAAGATGTCGTTGATCAGCGGGTCGGCGATCCAGCGGTCCATGGTCTGCTTGGGGTTGGAGCACACCGCGTTGAGCACGCCGGCCGGCGCGTCGGCCTCCTCCAGCAGCGGGGCGACGATGTCGCGCAGCAGCCACATGGTGGACAGCGCGATGCTGCGCGGTGCCCGTACCACCACGGCGTTGCCCGCCATCAGCGCCAGCACGCACAGGGCGGCGCTCGGCAGCGGGGCGTTCTGCGGCGGGTTGAAGGCGACCACACCGTCCGGCTGGCGCTGCAGGATCAGCTTGCGGCCGTTGTACTCCTTCTCGACCTGCATCTGCTTGGTGTACCAGCGCAGGGAGCCGGGGGCGTAGATCTGCAGCAGGCAGCTCAGCTCCCAGCGGGCGAGCTTGACCGGGTGGGACTCGGCGACCAGCATGCGCAGGAACTCGTCCTGGTGCTTGATGAGTTCCTCACGGAAGCGGGTGCCCAGCTGCATCCGCCGCTCCAGCGGTACGGCCGCCCAGTCGGGGGCGGCCGCCGCGGCCGCCTGGGTGGCCAGGTCGATGGCGGAGTCGTCCGCGATCGCGCAGCGCCCGACGACGTAGGGGTGCTTGGCCGCCTCGGACTCCGGGTCCTGTTCGAGGGAGCGCTTCAGGCTCACGCTGGTGAAAACGTCTTCCAGCAGGGAGCGTCCGCTGACGGTGTAGACCCATCCGTCCCCGGCGACGTCCTTGCCCGCGATGTAGAGGTCGTAACTCTTCAATCCGGAAGGTGCCTCAGCACTCTCTTCCTGCGCGGCTTCGCGAAGCATCTTCAGCCTTTCGGATATGGCGTGTGGATTTCTTGAAGCAGTGCGAGCCTGGCAGCGGAATCTGACCCCGCGCTGACACGTGACTGACCGGCCTGATCCGGCCAACCCCAGGGGGCCCGCGGTCGTCAGCGGTGCGTCAGGCGGCGCTGCTTGCATGACGGCATGCCACCTGTCGACAGCACCCTCGAGCGACTGCGCGACCTGCCGCGCAGCGAACTCGCTGAAGAAATCGAGACAATCGTCCTGGAGAAATTCAAGGTCATTCTCCTCATGGACGAATCCGAGGATCTTCCTCTCGACGTCAGCTATTTCGACCTCGGCCTCACCTCGCTGCGGCTGACCGAAATACGACAGACCCTGGAACAGCTCCTGGACCTGTCGATCAACGTCAACGTGCTCTTCAACGAGCCGACGATCGCCCACCTCGTGGACCACCTGACCCAGGCCATCCAGGAAAGCTGAGGAGTCGTTCCATGCCGCGTACGGAATCAGAGCAGGCGCCCGAGCCGGTCGCGATCGTCGGAATCGGTCTGCGGTTCCCCGGCGGCAGCGGCTCGCCCGACGAGTTCGAGGCCTTCCTCAGGGAGGGCCGCAGCGGAATCGGCCCGATCCCCCGCGACCGCTGGGACGTCGAGGCGTTCACGCCCGAGGGCCCCGACGACAAGGGCAAGATCCGCGCCTCGGCCGGCGGGTTCCTCGACCGTATCGACCTGTTCGACGCCGGCTTCTTCAACATTTCCCCGAAGGAAGCCCGCTACATGGACCCCCAGCAGCGGCTGCTCCTGGAGACCGCCTGGCAGGCCCTGGAACATGCCGGTATCGACCCGGCGCCGCTGCGCCGCGGCAACGGCGGTGTGTACATCGGCGCCAGCTCCATCGACTACGCGCTGGAGCTGGACTCGCTGCCGTACGAGGAGCTGGACGGCCACCTGGCCTCCGGCATCACCATGTTCCCGCTCTCGGGCCGGCTCTCCTACTTCCTCGGCTGGCGCGGCCCGAGCATGAGCGTCGACACCGCCTGCTCCTCCTCGCTGGTCGGCCTGCACCTCGCCGTGCAGGCGCTGCGCGGCGGCGAGACCGACATCGCACTGTGCGGCGGCGTCAACGCCCTGCACCACCCGCGCATCCCGGTGATGTTCTCCAACGCCCAGATGCTCTCCCCGGACGGGCAGTGCAAGACCTTCGACGAGGCCGCCGACGGATACGCCCGCGCCGAGGGCTGCGGCATCGTCGTCCTCAAGCGGCTCTGTGACGCCGAGCGTGACGGCGACCGCGTCCTCGCCCTGGTCCGCGGCACCGCCGTCGGCCAGGACGGCGACAGCGCCGGCCTGACCGTGCCCAACGGCCCCGCCCAGGAGAAGGTGATCCGCAGCGCGCTGGCCGCCGCCCGCCTCGCGCCCGAGGACATCCAGTACGTCGAGGCACACGGCACCGGCACCCCGCTCGGCGACCCCATCGAGTTCGGCGCCATCGGTGACGTGTTCGTCGACTCCCACACCAAGGACCGGCCGGTGCTGGTCGGTTCGGTCAAGACCAACCTGGGCCACATGGAGCCCGCCTCCGGCATCGTCGGTGTCATCAAGACGGTGCTCCAGCTGCGCTCCGCCACCGTCTACCCGCACATCAACCTCAACACCCCCTCCGGGCGCATCCCCTGGGACCTGTATCCGGTGCGGATCCCCACGGCCTGTGAGCCCTGGGAGGCGGACGTCAGGCGGGCCGTCGTCAACAGCTTCGGCTTCGCCGGGACCATCGGCGCGGTGGTCCTGGAGCAGGCGCCCGAGCCGGCCGGGCGGCCGCAGGAGGAGGGCGGCGCCGCGCCGCTGTTCACCCTGTCCGCGAAGAACGCCGCCGCCCTGCGTGAACTCGCCGCACAGTACCGGCAGTTGCTGGACGACCGGCCCGGCCTCACACCGGCTGCGCTGTGCCACAGCGCCAACACCACCCGCGCCCACCACCCCTACCGCGTCGCCGCGCCCGTCGCCGACCGCGCCGCGCTGGAAAAGCTCCTCGACCGGGCCGCCGAGCAGGAGCACGAGGGACCCTCGGGCATCCGCAAGACCGCGTTCATGTTCACCGGCCAGGGCTCCCAGTACGCCGGCATGGGCGCCGCCCTCTACGAGGCCTTCCCCGTCTTCCGTGCCCAGGTGGACGAGTGCGACCGGCTGTTCGCCGAGCACCTCGGCCGCTCCGTGCGCGAGCTGCTCCTCGGCACCGCCGCCGACCCCGGGGCCATCGACCGCACCGAGTACACCCAGCCCGCCCTGTTCACCCTGGAGTACGCCCTCGCCCAGCAGTGGATGGCCTGGGGCGTGCGCCCGAACGTGCTCCTCGGGCACAGCATCGGCGAAGTCGTCGCCGCCGCCGTCGCCGGACTCTTCAGCCTGCCCGACGCCGTCACCCTGGTCGCGGCCCGCGCCCGGCTGATGCAGTCCGTGCGCAGCGAGGGCGGCATGGCCGCGATCACCGCCCCCGTCGAGGAGGTCGCCCCCCTGCTGGAGGGCCACGCCGACCTGGCACTGGCCGGGATCAACGCCGTCGACCAGACCGTGATCTCGGGCGCCACCGCCGCCCTCGACGAGGTCGTCGCCCACTTCACCGAGCAGGGCGTCCGCGTCGAGAGCCTGAAGGTCTCGCACGCCTTCCACTCGCCCCTGATGGCCGAGGTCTACGACGACTTCCGCGCCGCCCTCGACGGCATCACCTTCCACGAGCCGAAGATCAGCCTCATCTCCAACGTCACCGGACGCCTCGCCCGGTTCCGCGAGATCGGCGACCCGGAGTACTGGGTGCGGCACATCGGCGAACCGGTCCGCTTCCTCGACGGCATCCGGGCCGTCGCCAAGCGCGGCCGGCACGCCCTGATCGAGGTCGGCCCGCAGGCCGGGCTCACCGCGCTCGCCCGGCGCAGCGTCACGGTCGAGGACCATCTGTGGCTGGCCAGCCTGCGCCGCCGCGACACCACCATCGAGACCACTCTCACCGCGCTCGCCGGCTACTACGCGGACGGTCTGGCCGTCTCCTGGGACGGCTACCACGCCGGTCACCCGGCCCCCGCCCGGGTGGACCTGCCGACCTACGCCTTCCAGCGCAAGCGCTACTGGCTGCCCTCCGTCACCCCCCGCAGGTCGGCAGCGAACGGCACCGCGCGGCACCTGCTGCTCGGCGTCGAGGAGCGGTTCGCCAGCGGAGTACGGGAGTTCAACGCGGAGTTCACCACCGAGGAACTCGGCGCGCTCGCCGACACCGCCGACGCCGGCCGTACCGTCCTGCCGGCCGGTGCTTATGTCGACCTGCTGCTCGCCGTCCAGGACGCCGTCCAGGGCCATGCCCGCTCCGCCGTCCGCGACCTGAAGCTGCTCGCCCCGCTGGAGCTGCCCGCCGAGACCGTGACCGCGCTGACCACCCGCTGGCGGCCGCGCCCCGGCGGCGGCGCCGAGGTGGAGGTGTTCACCGTCGTCGGCGGCGAGGAGAACCTGCACGCCACCGCCGCCGTCGCCGCCGAACGCGAACCCCTCGTGCCGGTGTCGGAGCTGGCGGAACTGGACGCCACCCTCGCCCCGGCCGGGCAGCAGATCGACGACGAGGACATCTACACCGACCTCGCCTCCGTCGGCCGCCCGCAGGGCCCCCGGATGCGGCTGCTGCTGCGCGCCGCCCGGCACGGGGACGGTCTGGTCACCGGCGAGCTGACCGGCCGCGACGCCACTGCTGTCGAGCACGTCCCGGCCGAGCTGCTGGAGGCCGCCGTCCAGGCCCTGGTCGTCCTCGACCCCGAGGGTCCGGTGTTCGTGCCGCGCGAGATCGCCTCCGTACGGCACTTCCGCAAGCCGCGCGGCGAGATGCTGCGCGTCCTCGCCCGGATCCGCGGCGACCAGGACCGGCGCCTGGCGGACGTCCTGCTGCTGGAGAACGGCGACCCGGTCGCCGAGCTGCTGGGCGTGCGCATGGCCCGCCCCGAGGGCCGCACCGGCCGCCGCCAGTTCCTGCACCGGCCCGAGTGGGTGCGCCGGGCGCTGCCCGTGAAGGAGCACGCACCGGCCCGGCACGTCGTCCTGCTCGACCCCTCCGCGGTCCGGGCCGCGGAACTCGCCGCCGAGCCCGGGCTGAAGGTCACCTGGCTGCCCGATCCCACCGACCTCAAGGCCGCCCTGGAGGACCCCACCGTCACCGACGTCTGCCGGATCTGGCGGCAGCTCCCGGCACCGATGTCCGCGGGCCGGCTGCGCGCCGAGTGCGAGGACAACTACCACGAACTCCTCGCCCTCGTGGGCGCGTTGGACGGCTCCGGCGCGCCCCGGCCGCCCCGGCTGTGGCTGGTCACCGAGGGCGCCCAGTGGCTGCCCGGCGACCCGGCCGGCGACGGCGGGCACCTCGGCGCCGCCACCCTGTGGGGCTTCGGCCGGGTGCTGCTGACCGAGTACCCGCAGTACCGGGCGACCCTCGTGGACCTCGCCCCCGGCAGCGGTCTCGCGCCGCTGGCCGACGAGTGGCGGGCCGAGCCGCCCGGCGAGTACCAGGTCGCGCACCGCCCCGGCCGCCGCTATGTGCGCCGGCTGCTCGCCGGTGACTCCACGCTCACCTGGACCGGCGGCTTCGAGCTGCGCGCCCCCGACTCCGGGGACCTCTCCGACCTGGCCCTGGCCTCGGTCACCGACCGTGCGCCCGAAGCCGAGGAGGTCCAGGTCCGGGTGCACACCGTCGGCCTGACCGCCGAGGACGCCCGTACCGCCCTGGACACCGGCCGCGCCGAACGCGCGGAGGAGGACGCGGCCGAGGAGGAACCACCGCCGCTGCTCGGCCGGCTGGCCCGCGGCACGGTCCTCGCCGCAGCCTCCGGAACCGGTTTCGAGACCGGCGACGAGGTGCTCGTCCGGCACGACGGCACGTTCCGCTCCACGCTCACCGTCCCCGCGGTGGCCGTCGTCCACGCCACCGGCTCCGACGACAACGCGCCCTGCTTCCGCCTCGACGAGACCGGCGAGGCCCTGCGCACCGCCCTGTCCGACCCGGCGGGACGGACCTGGGTGACGCTGCCCGAGGACCCGGCCGAGGAGCAGACCGACCCCGTCGACGAGGGCCCGGCCGGGCTCCGCCCCGACCGCACCTACCTGGTCACCGGCGGCCTCGGCGGGCTGGGCCTGGTCACCGCCCGCAAGCTGGCCGCCCTCGGCGCCCGGCACCTGACCCTGGTCAGCCGCAGCGGCCGGGCCACCGAGGAGGCCTCACCCGTCCTCGCGGACCTCGCCGCCGACGCCGAGATCGACGTCGTACGCGCCGACGTCTCCCGCGCGGAGGACGTCGAGCGCCTCGTACGGCACCTGGCGGCCGGACCGTACCCGCTCGGCGGGATCGTGCACGCGGCCGGCTCCTACGACAAGAAGCTGATCTCCGAACTGACCTGGGAGTCGATCGACGCCCAGCTGGCCGCGAAGGCCTACGGCGGCTGGCTGCTGCACGAGGCCGCCGAGGACTCCTTCCCCGAGCTGGAGTTCTTCGTCACCTACTCCTCCATCGCCTCCGTGCTCGGCGGCGCCACCCAGGGCCACTACGCCGCCGCCAGCGCCGCCCTCGACGCACTCGCCGAGTGGCGCAGCCGGCGCGGAGTGCCGGGGCTCTCGGTGAACTGGGGCGCCTGGGCCAGGGTCGGCATGTCGGCCCGGCTGGAGGAGCACCTCAGCCAGGAGATCGAACGCAGCGGCGTGCGCTTCTTCTCCCCGACCCGGGCCCTGGACACCCTGGCCCGGCTGTGGGGCCGACCGCGCACCCAGCGGATCGTCGGCGAGTTCGACTGGGACCGCTATGTGGCGGGCAGCGCCACCGGCGACCTGTTCTACGACCGGCTCGCCCGGCAGGCCCCCGACGACGACGGCGGTCTCGACCTCACGGCGCTCGCCGCCCTGCCCGAGGCCGAACGGCTGGCCGCGGTCACCGGCACGGTCCGCGAGAAGGTCGCCGCCGTCCTGCACCTGGAGGAGGGCGACGAGCTGGACGTGTCCACCGAGTTCGTGTCGCTCGGCCTGGACTCCCTGATGGCCCAGCAGGTCAAGTCGGCACTGGAGCAGACCTTCCGGCTGGCCCTGCCGGCATCCCTCACCCACGACCACCCCACGGTCCGCGCGCTGGCCCAGTTCGTCGACGGGCTGCTCGGTCCGGTACCGGCAGCGTGACAGAGCTGCGGGGCGTCCTCGACAGGGGACGCCCCCCAGGGACGGGAACCCACCATGACTGACATACCGAGGGAGCGCTGGACGCTCCACCACTCCTGCCGGGCCCACGCCGGAAGCCGCCCGGACCACCCGGCGATCATCTGCGAGGGCCGCGTCACCACCTACGACAAGCTCCACCGCGACAGCAACCGCGCCGCGCACGCCCTGCACACCAGCGGGATCCGGCGCGGCGACCGGGTCGCCTACCTGGGCCGCGAGTCGGCCAACTACTACCTGGTGATGATCGCCTGCGCCAAGGCCGGCGCGGTCCTGGTGCCGGTCAACTGGCGGCTCACCCCGAGCGAGGTCGACCACATCCTGCGCGACTCCGGCGCCGCCCTGATCTTCGTCGACGACGAGTTCTGGGACACCGTCGCCACCGTCCGCCACCAACTGCGCGGACTGCGCAAGGTGATCCGGGTCGACGGCACCGACGCCGACGGCGAACCCGCCCGCGGCGCGGGCCTGCCCGCCTGGGCCGCCGACCAGCCCGACACCGACCTCACGCCCGGCACCGGCCCCGACGACGCGGTCATCCAGATCTACACCAGTGGCACCACCGGCCTGCCCAAGGGCGCGGTCCTGGCCCACCGCAGCTTCTTCACGCTGCCGCACGCCAGCCGCGAGCAGGGCGTGGCCTGGATCGACTGGCTGCCCGAGGACGTCGGCCTGATCTCCCTGCCGGGCTTCGGCGTGGCCGGCATCGGCTGGTTCCTGCACACGTTCAACGCCGGCGGCACCAACGTGATCATGCCGCAGTTCGACCCGCAGGAAGCGGTACGCCTCATCCGCGAACACCAGGTCACGACCACCTTCGCCGCCCCGGCCATGCTCCAGGCGATGGCGGCCGAACGCGGCGCGGGACCCGAGGCGTTCGCCTCCCTGCGCAAGATCGCCTACGGTGCCGCCCCCATGTCCGAGACGCTGCTCAAGCAGTGCCTGGAGACCTTCCGCTGCGAGTTCGCGCAGATCTACGCCAGCACCGAGACCGGCAGCGTGGCCGTCTGCCTCCCGCCCGGGGCCCACCATCCCGGCAGCACCGTGCTCACCTCGGTCGGCAAGCCCTGCCCCGGTAACGAGATCAAGGTGGTCGGCCCCGACGGCGAGCCCGTCCCCGCCGGCACCATCGGCCAGATCTGCGTGCGCACCCCCTCCCGGATGCTCGGCTACTGGAACCTGCCCGAGGCCACCGCCCGCACCCTGGTGGGGGAGTGGCTCCACATGGGCGACGCCGGCTACCTCGACGAGGACGGCTACCTCCACCTGTGCGACCGCATCAACGACACGATCATCGTCGCCGGGCAGAACATCTACCCCGCCGAGGTCGAGAAGGCACTGGCCGCACACCCGGCGGTCGCCGACACGGCCGTGGTCGGACTCCCCGACGAACGCTGGGGCGAGAGCGTGCACGCGGTGGTGGTCCTGCGCCCCGGCGCGAGCGTCACCCCCCGCGAACTCCTGCTGTCCCTGCGCGGCCGCATCGCCGACTACAAGATCCCCGGCACCTACCACTTCGCCGACTCCCTGCCCCGCAACCCGTCGGGCAAGATCCTGCGCCGCGCGGTGAGGCAGCAACTGACAGCCCCGACGAGGGACGCACTGCAGGCGACGGTCGTCTGACGACGCCGATCGCCGAGAAGGGAAAACGCCGCATGCCTTCGAACTCCGTCGAGGATCCAGGGGCGCGGGGAACTGCGCGACAAGCCACGACGAACCCGCAGTCCGCAACGGACCCGAACCCCCCTGTGCAGATCGGCATCCTCCTCCCCACCCGTGAACAAGCCATCAACGGCACCTACGCCGCAGCCCCGCTGATCGACTTCGCCCGCCAGGCGGAAGCCCTCGGCTTCGACTCGCTCTGGGCCGGGGACTCCCTCACGGCGCGCCCCCGCCTGGACCCCCTCGTCGTCCTGTCGGCAGCCGCGGCAGCGACGACCCGCATCACGGTCGGCACCGCCGCCCTCACCCCCGCCCTGCGCCACCCCCTCATCGGCGCCAACATGGTCGCAAGCCTCAGCCATGTCGCTGCCGACCGGTTGGTCCTCGGCCTCGGCTCGGGCTTCCCGATGGCCGAGACCGAGGAGGAGTTCGCCTCGGTCGGCGCCTCCTTCCAGGGCCGCGTGGGCCGCCTCGACGAGATCACCGCCCTGTGGCGAACGGCCTGGCGGTCGGTCGACGAAGGTGAACCCGCCGAATTCGAGGGCAGGTTCTGGCAGGCGGAGCACCTGGACCGGCTGCCGTCGCCCGCGGTCCCGGGCGGCCCGCCCCTGTGGCTGGCCGGCAGCGACACGCCGAAGGTCCTCGCCCGCGCGGCGACCCGGTACGACGGCTGGCTGCCCTTCCTCCCGGACGTCGACGCCTACGGCCGGGCCCGCCGCCGCATCGCGGAACTCGCACAGGAGGCAGGCCGGACGGTGACACCGGCGCTGTACGCCACGGTCACCGTCAACGCCAGTGAGAGCGCGGCCAAGGCCGAACTGGAGCACTACATCAGCCACTACTACGGCCGCTCCCTGGACCAGATGCGAACCATCCAGGCCTACGCCTGGGGCAGCGCCGAGAAGTGCGCCGAATGGCTCGGCGGCTATGTCCGCGCCGGTGCCCGGCACCTGGTCGTGCGGATCGGATCCCTCGACCCCGAGCCGCAGTTGAAGGAGATCGCCGAGGTGCTGCTGCCCGCGGTACGCGCCCTCGGCCCGTCCACCACCGTTGGGAGTACGCAGTCGTGACCACCGCCATCGGCACCGTCGGCAGCCAGATGTCCACCGAGGGGCACTGGTTCCACCCCGTGGAGCCCTCGCCGGACGCCTCGATCCGGTTGTTCCTGCTGCCCCACGCGGGCAGCGGCGCCATCATCTACCGCGACTGGGAGAGCCTGCTGCCCCCGGACATCGCCCCGCAGGCGGTGACCCTTCCCGGCCGGCACAACCGTCGCGAGGAGCAGACCTACGAGAACTTCTGGCCGCTCCTCGACGCCCTGCACGAGGCGGTCCTCAACGACCTGGACGAGCGGCCGTTCGCCTTCTTCGGCCACTGCCTCGGCGCCCAGCTGGCGTTCCGGCTGGCGATCCGGATGGAGGAGGAGGGCGGTCCCGCTCCGGTCATGGTCGGTATGTCCGGCTGGTCGCCGGTGGGCTTCTTCAAGCCGACCGAGGAGCAGAGCCGGATGCCGGAACCCGAACTCATCGAGTGGATCAAGAAGCTGGGGTCCTTCCCGGCCGAGGTCTACGACAACCCCGAGATGCTCGCGCTCGTCGTGCCCGCACTCCGGTCCGACCTCAGGGTCGCCGGAGACTACGACGACGACGGCGCCGGCGTCAGCTGCTCGCTCGCCTCCTACGGCGGCCGCAGCGACCCGCTCCAGGAGGCCGCGGACGCCATGTCCCACTGGGCGGGGCGCACCCCCGCCTACCTCGGCCACAACGAGTACGAGGGCGGCCACTTCTACATCGACACGCACGCGCAGGCCGTCACCGCGCACTTCGCGCACCGACTGCAGCGGACCGTGGCCACCGCCGCCGCGAGCTGAGCCCAGGAGGCCGTGTCAGCGCCGTGTCAGCGGGGCGCGGGACAGTGACCCGATGACTGCCGAATCGGGTGCCGTCCCGTGCCCTGCCGCGCGTCGCGGACACCTGCGGCCCGTATCCCACCAGCACGAAACGACCTAGGAGGGTCGTCCATGACCACCGAAGCGGAACTGACCGGCAGCGCGGCCTCGGCCGCACCGGCACCGGACATCGAGGAGGCCGCGGGCAAACCCGCCTGGGGTGCGCTCCTGGTGGTGCTGGCCGGCCTGTTCATCGCCAACATCGACTTCTTCATCGTCAACGTCGCCATCCCCTCGCTGCAGCAGAACATGCACGCGACCAGCGCCCAGATCCAGCTGGTCGCCGCGACCTTCAACATCGGCCTGTCCGCCATGCTCATCACCGGCGGACGGCTCGGCGACCTCTACGGCCGCCGTAAGGTCTTCTCCATCGGCCTGGGGCTGTTCACGCTCGCCTCGCTGGCCTGCGGCATCGCCCCGAACATGGGTGAGCTGATCGCGGCGCGGGCGGTGCAGGGCGCCGCCGCCGCCCTGGTCATCCCGCAGGTCCTCGGCATCCTGACCACGGCGTACCAGGGCAAGGCCCGCGCCGTCGCGTTCAACGCCTACGGCATCACGATGGGCGCCTCGGCCGTGTTCGGCCAGCTGATCGGCGGCCTGCTCATCAAGGCCGACGTGTTCGGCTGGGACTGGCGGACCATCTTCCTGATCAACGCCCCGATCGGCGCCGTGGTCCTGCTGCTCACCCCGAAGAAGGTGCCCGAGTCCCGGGCCGAGGGCCACACCGGTCTCGACTGGACCGGTGTGATCCTGGTGACCGCGGGTCTGTCGGCCGTCGTGCTGCCGCTGGTCGAGGGCCGCGAGCAGGGCTGGCCGACCTGGACCTGGGAGTGCCTGGTCGCCGCGGTGCCGCTGCTGGCCGCCTTCTGGTACACCCAGCGCCGCAAGGCGGCCCGCAACAAGTCGCCGCTGGTCCACCCGAGCCTGTTCGAGGACCGCGCGTTCGGCGTGGGCGTGGTCTCCCTGCTGGTGTTCTTCGCCGCGATGGCCTCCTTCTTCCTGGTCCTCGCGCTGTACCTGCAGGAGGGCCGCGGCCTGAGCGCGCTCCAGTCCGGTCTGCTGTTCATCCCGCTCGGCCTCGGCTTCTTCATCGGCTCCGCGCAGGCGCCCAAGGCCGCGGCCAAGCTCGGCAAGCAGGTCCTGACCGTCGGCGCGGTGCTGCAGGCGATCGGCAACGTCGCCCTGGCCGCGACCGCGTGGTACCTGGACAGCAGCGGTGCCGTGGGCTGGTGCATTCCGGCCATGGTGCTCGCCGGATTCGGCATGGGCTTCGTCGTCGCACCGCTCGCCTCGCTGGTGCTGGAAGGCGTGGCTCCGCAGCACGCGGCCGCCGCGTCCGGGGTCTTCTCCACCGCCCAGGAGATGGGCAACGCCATCGGCATCGCGGTGATCGGCGTGGTCTTCTTCGGCGTCGCCGGCCACCACGGCAGCGCCCACACCTACGCCCACGCCTTCGGATCCAGCCTGCTGGTGCAGGCGGGGATCTGCGTGCTGGTGGCAGCACTGGTCCAGTTGCTGCCGCGCAAGGCGGAGACCTCCTGAGCCCTTTCAGGGAGGGGTGAGTCTGACAGGGGCGGGGCGAGACACAGTTCGGCTCCGCCGGGTGGGCACGACGGACCACGACGCAGCCGCAGACCCTGTCGAGACATCACACGGACGGCGATCGGTCCAAAGATCAACCGACGGGCACGTGGAAGGAAACCCTCCGCGTGCCCGTCAGTCGTGCATCAGAACCGAGTCAGCAACATCATCCACGATGGCTGAAAACGAACTACCCCGTTTCAGTCGACCCGACGGAGGAAACCATGGCTGACTCCTGCGAGCCGCTTCCAGCGTGGCCCATGCCCCGCAGCTGCCCCTACGCGCCCCCGGACGAGTACGCGGGCCTGCGCAAGGAGCCCCCGCTGAAGGTGCGCATACGCGGCGGCGAGGCCTGGCTGGTCACCCGGCACGCGGACGTCCGTCAGGTGCTCAACGACAACCGGTTCAGCTCCGACGACCAGCAGCCCGGCTTCCCGATCCGCATCCAGCTGCCGCCCGAGCCCGGTGTGATGTCCTTCAGCCGCATGGACGACCCCGAGCACGGCCGGCTGCGCCGCATGGCGATGACCGAGTTCACCGCCCGCCGCACCCGCGCCCTGCGCCCCGAGGTCGAACTCCTCGTGGAGCAGCTGCTGGACGAGCTGGCCGCGGGCCCCAACCCGGTCGACCTGGTGAAGAGTTTCGCGCTGCGGCTGCCCTCGCTGGTGATCGCCCGGATGCTCGGGGTGCCGGAGGACGACGAGGCGGACTTCGCCGAGCAGAGCCAGGTGATCCTCTCCCAGGACGCCAGTCCCGAGGAGACGTACGCGGCGTTCGTCGAGATGTCGCAGTTCCTGGACCGCCTCGCCGCGCAGCGCACCGCCGATCCGCAGGACGACCTGATCAGCCGGCTGGCCACACGGTACGTGGCGGCCGGTGAACTGACCCATCAGGAACTCGTGGCCATGGCCCGGTTCTTCCTGGTCGCCGGGCACGAGACGACGGCCCACCAGATCAGCCTCAGCGTCCTCAGCCTGCTGCGCGACCCGGACCAGCTGGCCGAACTGCGCGCCGATCCGGCCCTGTTCAAGCCCGCGGTCGAGGAACTCCTGCGCTACTGGTCCATCTCGCAGGACAACCAGGTGCGGGCCGCGGTGGCCGACGTCGAGCTGGGCGGGGCGCGGATCCGAAAGGGCGACGGTGTCATCGTGGCGATCCCCGGCGCCAACCACGACGAGTCGGTCTACCCCGACGCCGGCCGCCTCGACATCCACCGCAACGCCGCCGGCCACCTCGCCTTCGGCTTCGGCGCGCACCTGTGCCCCGGCGCCTCCCTGGCCCGCATGGAGCTGGAGGTGTGCCTGAGCGGCCTGTTCGCCCGCTTCCCCACACTCCGCCTGGCGGTCCCGTCCGAGGACATCCGCTTCCGCCAGAACACGATCGTGTACGGCCTGGAGGACCTCCCCGTCACCTGGTGACGGCCGCACCCCCCGGGTGAGCAGAGGGCCGTGCCCCCACCGCGGGGGGGGGCCGCCCCCCCCCCGCGCCCCCCCCCCCCGCCCGGGCGGGGGGGGGGGGGCGCGCCCCCCGGCGGGG
>NZ_JBFAET010000130.1:0-25499 GCF_040642095.1 Streptomyces sp. NPDC020362 | reverse complement strand
CCCCCCCCGCCCCCCCCCCCCCCCCCGCCCCCCCCCCCCCCCCCGGGGGGGGGCCCCCCCCCCCTGCCCCCCCTGTCGTCTTCCGGCGCGTGGGCGCGCGCGGCCCACCCCCGCCCCCTTCTCCGTGTCAGTACCAGGTGAGCACCGCGGCCCCGGCCGTCATCCCGCCGCCCACCGAGGCCAGCAGCACTCGCTCACCGCGCTCGAAGGGCCGTTCCTCCTGCGCCGCCCGTAGTGTCAGCGGGATCGACGCGGCCACGGTGTTGCCCAGCCGGGGCGCCGTGAAGACGACCTTGGCGCGGTCGATCCCCGCCCGGTCGGCGAATGTCTCGATCAGCCTGGTGTTGGCCTGGTGGAGGACGAACCTCCCGATGTCCTCCAGCCGCAGCCCGCACTCCTCCAGCACCTCGCCGGTGAGCTTGTCGAGCACCGAGAGGGCGTAATCGCGCACGGCTCGGCCGTCCATGCGGAACAGATGCTCGCCCGCGGAGCGCGCCCGGTCGTCCAGCGGCGTGCGCGTACCGCCCGCCTCGACACCCACGTAGTGGTGCAGCTCGCCGTTGGCGACGAGCCGGATGGCCTGGATGCCGTACCCGTCCGGCACCTCGCCGAGCAGCACGGCGCCCGCGCCGTCGCCGAACAGGCTCACCGTACGCCGGTCCGAGCGGTCCATGATCGTGGAGAACATGTCCGCTGCGGCAAGGATCGCGTACGAACCGTGCCGACGGGTGGCGAGCATTCCCTCGGCAACCGCCAGTCCGTACAGGAAACCACTGCACACGGCGTTCACGTCGAAGGCGGCCAGTCCCTGCAGTCCCAGTTTGTGCTGGAGTATGGCGGCCGTGGCCGGCTGGGGCACGTCCGGCGTGGACGTCGCCACGATCAGCGCGGCCAGTCGCTGCCGCTGCTGGTCGTCGAGACGGTCGAGAACTTCACGCACCGCGGGCACGGCGAGGTCGGAGGTCGTGGTGCCGGGGTCCGCGTAGCGGCGCTCCAGCACCCCGGTCCGCTCGGTCACCCAGTCCGCCGGCTTCCCGGTCCACAGGCTGATCCGGTGGTTGTCGACGACCGTCGGCGGCACGTACGAGCCGACGTCCAGGATTCCTATGGGCACACATCTTCCCTTCGCATGGGGACGTGCCGGGCGCGCGAAGCGCATATGGGATGGCACGACTTAAAGCGGGATAACACGGTCAGCCACAGGGCGGCATGAGCACGGGCGCACCGCTCCGTTGCGGCGCGCCCGGGATGCGGTTCTCTCAGACGGCGTGCTCCATGCGGGACACCAGCTCCTTGCGATGTCTCACATTCAACTTCCTGTAAACCTTGGTGAGGTGCTGCTCCACGGTGCTCATGGTCACGTGCAGTTCACCCGCGATCTGACGGTTGGTGTGCCCGCGTGCCGCCAGAGACGCCACCTTGAGCTCCGACACCGTCAGCCGGTCCGGCTCGATGTCGCCCGGGGCCCCGGGAGCCGGGGGACGATGAGCGACGAACTGCCGTTGCAACGGAACCGCACGGCATTCGTCGGCCAGTTTGAGCGCCTGCAGCGCGGCGATCTTCGCCAGATCGTTCTTGCCCGCCGTACGACATGCATCGTGCAGCTGGGCCGCCACCCGGGCCAGTTCCAGGCGGTCGCCGCCCACCCTGGACGCGTCGGCCGCCTGGCGCAGGCAGGCGATCCGTTCGCTCCGGGGGAGCAGTCCGCTGAGAACGCGCAGCACCGAGCCGCGGATCCGGTGGTCGCCGGCGCCGAGCAACGCGAGTTGTTCGTCGAGCAGTCGCCGCGCCTGGGCGGGATTCCCGATGGCGAGATACGCCTCGGCGGCGCCCACCCGCCATTCCCCGAGCGCGGGCAGGTGCACCCCCCAGCGCTGGGCGAGCCGTCCCGCCGACAGGAAGTCGCTCAGAGCCACGTGCGCCTGACCGGCCGCGAGGTAGTACTGGCCGCGCCGGCACAGGTAGCGCATGCCGTAGCGGGTGTCGAGCAGGGCCTCGGGCAGGGGCGCGCTCGCCAGCACCGCCCCCCGCGAGAGATCTCCGCTGCCGACCGCCACCGCGAGCCGGATGCCCTGCAGGACTGCCGCCATCAGGCTCCAGTGCGCGACCGGCAACCGGTCCGCAGCCTCCTGCACATACCGCTCCGCCAGCGGCAGATTGCCCTGACGCACGGCAATCTCCGCCCGCAATACGGCGAAGATGCCCTCGCATCCGCGATGCCTGCCGGCCTCCTCCAGGAGCCGGTCGCATGCCGCGGCCGCGGCATCCAGCCGTTCCGCGTGGCACAGCACGGTCACCGCGATCGCGGCCGCCCACGCCGACATCCCGTCGTCGAGCCAGACGATCCGCAGCACCTCCTCCGCCTGTGCGGCGCTGGTGTCCGGGCGCTCACCGCGCATCAGCGCGCGCAGGGCGCTCGCCGCACGCCGGGTCTGGTCCACGCCGAGCTGGGTCTCGACGGTGTCCGGGAGGTCCGGCGGCTCCGGCAGAGCGGGACAGGCGGTCGAGAGCCACAGCCGTGCGACCCACAAGGCCATCGCGGCATGGTCGTCCCGGCCCGCCACCTGGGCCGTCGCCTCCTCCAGGCCCCGGGCGGCCTCCCGCGGATTGCCCGACCAGAACCGGTGCGCGGCGACGGCCAGGATCGTGCCGCACTCCGTCTGGGGCAGCCGTTCCAGCCGGACGAGACTCCCCGCCACGGTGGCCGGCTGGGTACGCCACGCACTCCGCGCCAGCCGCAACGCGAGCCGCGTTCGATGCCCGGTGTCCGCGCTGTCCTGGTAGGCCAGTTCGAGATAGGCGCCGGCCTGCTCGGGATCCCTCGACTCATCGACCGCGCTCTCCAGGACCTGGGCCTGCCAGGGTTCCGTCGCCCGGCCGGAGGCGAGCAGATGCTCGGCCACCACGGAGATGGGCGAGCCCTCCCAGTAGAGCAAACGGGCGGCCGAGGCGTGGAGTTGGGCCCGCTCCTGGCAGGTCTCCAGTACGGCCGACCGGATGTCGGGGTGGCGGAAGCCCAGGTCGGCCAGGACGCCCATCGCCCGCAGGGCGTCCAGATTCGCCGCCACCTCCTCCTCGCCCAGGTCGAGCAGCTTGCCCACGAGCGCGGGGCTGGCGCAGTCTCCGAGCAGAGCCACGGACTCGGCCGTCCAGCGCACCTGCGGCTGGGAACGGTACAGACAGGCGAACACCGCCTGCCGGAACAGGGTGCCCGGCGCACTGCCGGCCGCCATGCGGTCCTGGGCCAACGCGCGCAGCAGGAGGGGATTGCCACCGGTGATGACGTGGAACTCAGCGCCGAGATCCGTGTCGTCCTCGCCGGACAGCATGCTGACGATCCGTCCGGCCCCGGCCGGCGAGATCGGCTTGAGGGTCAGCCGCCGGTACGAGGGCAACCGCAGCAACTCCGTGTGGAACAGCGGAGATACGGGGTTGGGCCCCTCGCAGTTGGTCAGCACGATCATCGCCCGCAGCTCGGTGAGATACCTGGCCAGATGAAGCAGCCACTGCTGCGAGGCGCTGTCCACGACGTGGACGTCGTCGATCAGGATGACCAGCGGCCGGTCTCCCAGGGCACGGACCAGCAGGGCCACGAGTTGGTGGAAGAGGCCGTTGGGAACCTGGTCCACGCGTTCGTCACCGGGACCGCCGGCCAGCGCGGCCTTCCGGCCCCTGGCCAGCAGGTGCCCGATTTCCTCCCTGTCGTCCGTGGTCAGCTCCACGCCGCGAAGCAGCTGAGTGACCGTGTCGAGCGGCTCGGGCTGGCCGCTGCGGTTCCCGTACGCCGTGAGCACGGTCACCGAGGGCGACTCCGCCGCTCTCGCCGACAACGTTTGCAGCAGCGCGGTCTTCCCGAGGCCGAGGGCTCCTCCGACGAGAGTGACGGACGAAGCACCGGCCAGGCAGTCGGACAAGCGCTGATACAGCAGGTCGAGCTCATGGTCACGCTCGACAAGTGACATGGACCTACTCCCCCGTGGATCGGTCGATCGCCGGATGAGCTTCCGGCAAGTACAGCTATGACCCGAACGGCATGCCAGCAGGAGCTGACGGCACGTCGGTGATTGTCGACACGCGCGATGAAAGAATCCACGCGTGGAGAAAGCCCCGCCTTACCTACGGAGCAATGCGCCTATGGCATATATCCGGATGGCATCTGACACATGTCCGGATTCATATCGAGATCACCTATCCGGTGATCGAGATTGAGGGCGAACCCGCCTGGTCAGTGCCGGCCAGGATCCGGTCTTGAGAATTGACCCTCAACAAGGTGACGCGTCAGCTCAGGAATGGACACAGGCCTCACCGGCTCCTCCCGTTTCGGACGCAACCTTATCAAGAGAAGCGCACATGTGAACGGGCCATGTGGCCTCAGTCGCCGGGCCCGTTGCGTCGCCGACATCCGATGTCGACCTGCGCGCGGAACCTCTCCATGGCCATGGTCCTGCCCGGGCTCGGCAGCGTGCCGGGCGGCCCCGGCGGCCGCCACGATCGCGCGGGCCCGCCCACCCATGTCCTGCGCATCGTCTCGTCGACCTGATTGCCCCGCTCTGCGGCGGACTCGAAGCAACGTGTCACGCGTCACCGCCATGTGGACACCCTCGTCCCGGACCGGCAGCCGCTGCCCGGCGCCGTGCGCAGCCGCTTGTCACCGAGGAGAGCGAGAGCATGAAAGTCCGGTCAGCTGCTTGGCGCAACCGAATTTCTTGGTTTCCCGGTACGAATTCGTCGATGAGCCTTTGCGACTTCTTGTAGTCGCTGTGAGTGTTCTCGGCGCGGTCACCGAAGAAACAGACCCCGAAGGACATGAATGCGGTCCGAAAGGTGCAGGTCGCCTGAACCACGGCGCCGTTGCTTGCGATCGCCGCATGTCCCGGGAAGGGCACGGCCCGCTCGGCGGCGTACTCGTACGGTGCTGCCACGGCCTTCCGGTTCACCGGGCCCGGTCGCGGTGCGTGATGTCGACGTGCAGCACCCGGTGGCTGTCGGCACCCAGGTGTCCCGGCACCGGGACGAAAGAGACCTGCCTCAGTCTTCGGGAAGGTTCGCCGGAACGACGGGATGGTTCCGGCACCCGAATTCCTCCGCCACCACGCGGGCCGAGTGCAGGAGGTAGTGCAGGTGGGGCTTGGTTCCGGTGTCTCGGGTGAGGGTGTCGGTCATGGAGCCGACGGGGGCACCCCCGCCCCCTGGGCCGCCGGGGTCCCGGGTACCTGGAACACGGCTGGGAAGCAGCCGGCCCCGCAGCGATGTCGCCGGTCGTGGCGCCCACTCGTGGACGACGGTGCGCGGGGTGCCGGAGGGGATCGGCAGCATGAGCCGGCGGGGCGAGCGGGATCAGGGCTGCCGCCCGACGACCTCGGGGCGGCCCGGTGCCCGCCGTCTGATCACCCCCCTCCCCTCTCTGCCGTCGTCGGCCAGTGACCGGATCAGGCCGTGGTCCGGGGACAGCCGGCAGGCGGGGTCCGTGCGGGTGGCGTCGCCCGTCAGGGCGTACGCCTGGCAGCGGCAGCCGCCGAAGTCCTCGTCGCGGCGGGAACAGCTGCGGCAGGGGTCGGGCATCCAGTCGGTGCCGCGGTAGCGGGTGAACGCCCCGGAGTGGTCCCAGATCCAGGCCAGCGGGTGGTCGCGGATGTTCGGGGGGTCCAGGTCCGGCAGGGATGCCGCGGCCGGGCAGGGCAGGACCGTGCCGTCGGGGGCGACGGTCAGCGAGACCGCTCCCCAGCCGCCCATGCACGGCTTGGCGACGCCGTCGAAGTAGTCGGGGACGACCCAGACCAGGTCGGGGCCGTTCGGTGTGAGCCTCTCCCGCCAGCGCTCGACGGCGTCCCGTGCCCGGGCGAGCTGGTCGCGGGTGGGCAGCAGCGCGGCACGGTTGAGCAGCCCCCAGCCGTAGAACTGCGTGTTGGCCAGTTCGATGCGGTCCACGCCCCAGGACAGGCCCAGCTCGACGAGGGAGTCGATGGCGTCGAGGTTCTCCCGGTGCAGGACCACGTTGAGGCCGAGGGGGAGGCCAGCGTCCCGTACGAGCGCGGCGGCCCGTTCCTTGTCGGCGAAGGAACGGCGCCCGGCGATCCGGTCCGAGGCGCGCGGGTCGGCGTGCTGGACGGACAGCTGCACGCTGCGCAGCCCGGCGGCGGCGAGCGCGGACAGCCGGGCCCCGTCCAGGCCCACGCCGCTGGTGACCAGCTGGGTGTAGATCCCGGCGGCCTCGGCCGCGGCAACGATCTCCGCCAGGTCCCGGCGCAGCAGCGGCTCGCCGCCCGAGAGATGGGTGTGGACCACGCCGAACTCGCCCGCCTGACGCATCACGTCCGACCACTGCTCGGTCGTCAGCTCGAGCGAGCGCCTGGTCAGCTCCAGCGGGTTGGAGCAGTACCCGCAGTGGAGCGGGCAGGCATGAGTGAGTTCGGCCAGCAGCGCCCAGGGGCGGCCGGGCACGGATGCGGGCGCGGACGTGGATGTGGGCGTGGGCGCAGGCGTGGACCCGGCAGCTGCGGTGGGCGGCGGGGCGGCGGGCCTCGGATCCGCTGAGGTGATCGGTTCGGGTGAGGCCATCAGGTCGGCGGCGGGGCTTGGATCGGCCGAAGCCATGGGATCGGCCGAGGCCATCAGGTCGACGGAGGTCATCGAATCGGCTGAGGTCATGGCGTCGGCAGAGGTCATCGGGTCGGCGGAGGTCATCGCAGCCAGCCCTCCTCGCGCAGTCGTTCGAGGAAGAGCGGGACGTCGGTGGCCACAGGGGCGCCGGGGAAGCGTTCGGCCAGCTCGTCGACGATGCCGCGGACGCTGCGGGTGCCGTCGCACAGGGCGAGGACGGTCTCGGCCCGGCCGGTCAGCACGACGACGCGTTCCGGCAGGACCAGCAGGTCCGCGCCGCGTACGAAGTCGTGCCGCCGCACGATGGCGGGGGCCGGCACGGGCCGCCAGTCGGCTGCGGGCGCCCCGCTCACGGCTGCTCCCGGTGGCCCGCCCGGTCCACGGCGTCGAGCAGCGACCACAGGACGTCGCACTTGAAGCGCAGCGCGGCCACGGCCCGGTCCTGGTCGTCCCGGGTGCGCGCCCAGCCCAGCACGAGGTCGAGCGCCTCACGGCTGTCGCGCCGTCCCTGGGAGACACGGGCGCGGAAATAGGCGAGGCCGTCGGCTTCGATCCACGGATAGTGGCGTTCGAAGGCGTCGATGCGGGTGCGCATCAGGTCCGGGGCGGACAGTTCGGTCAGCGACGCGGCGACGGCTTCGAGGGGCGGACGCAGCCGGCAGAAGTTGACGTATCCCTCGACCGCCAGCCGGACGCCCGGCAGCACGGTGTCCGCGCGCACCAGCGTCTCGCGGTTCAGACCCGCCGCCTCACCGAGCCGCAGCCAGCGCTCGATGCCGCCCTCCCCCTGCTGCTGCCCGTCGTGGTCCTGGATGCGCCGCAGCCACGTCCGGCGGAGCGCGGGGGTGTCCAGCTTGGCGGTGATCAGGGCGTCCTTGACGGGGATGTGGCGCTGGTAGTGGAAGCGGTTGACGATCCAGCGGCGCAGCTCCTCCTGGCTGAGATCGCCGCTGTGCATCCGCACGTTGAAGGGGTGGCGGTCGTGGTATCGCTCCTCCCCGACCGCGCGAAGTCGTGTCTCGAACTCCGCGGGGCTCCAGGGCTCCGCGAGCGGGGCGAGTGCCGTGGTCACAGCTCGATCACCATCCCGTCGTTCGCCACCTCGATGCCCAGCCGTGCGAGCCGCTTGTGCTCGGACGCCGCCGGGTCGACGAGGGGGTTGGTGTTGTTGAGGTGCGTGTAGAGGCACCGGGCGGACAGGGCGGCCAGGCGTTCGGCGGTGCCGTCCGGTCCCTCGATGGGCAGGTGGCCCATGCCGGTGGCGGTGCGCGCGGAGATGCCGGTGCGGCGGGGCTCCTCGTCGTCCCAGAAGGTGCCGTCCACGAGGACGCAGTCGGCCTCGGCGGCCGCCTGCTGGAAGCGGTCCGGCCAGGCGGCCAGGGCGGGTGCGTAGAGCGCGGTCGCGCCGGAGGAGGGGTCGTACAGGCGCAGCGCGACGACCCAGGCGTCGTCGTCCGGCGCGTCGGCGGCGTACCGCGGCCGCTTGCCGGACACCGGGATGCCGCTGACCCGCAGTCCGGACGGGCCGCCGTCCAGCGGCTCGGCGCCGCGCCGTGGCAGTGCGCGCCAGGTCACGGACGTGTACGGCGTCAGCACGTCGCCCAGGCGCAGGCGGTCCAGGAGCGCCCGGCGGACCGGGTCCGTCGCGATCACCTGGAGGGTGTCGGCCTCACGCAGCCGTGCGAGGCCCAGGGTGTGGTCGAGTTCGGCGTCGGTGAGGATCAGTCCGGCGACCGGTGTCCGGCGCGGGCCGGGGCCGGGGTGGAGCTCGGGCCGGCCGTCGATCTGGTCGCCGATGTCGGGGGTCGCGTTGACGATGTACCAGCGGCCGTCGTCGGTCCGTACGGCGAGGGAGGCGTGGCGGCGGCGCCGGTTCGGGTGGGCGCGTGCCCCGGAGCATCCGGAGCACGCGCAGTTCCACTGGGGAATGCCGCCGCCGGCGGCGGTGCCGAGTACCAGCAGCAGCATGGCAGCGGCTAGCGGGAGCTGAGGGAGTAGGCGGTGACTTCGAGCGCGGTGTCGACGACCTCGTAACCGGGCGCCTGCCAGCCGGCGTGGTCCGTCTCCTTCGAGGAGATCTGCTCGACGGGCTTGAGCTGTTCCTTGGCCTCGTTCATGGGGGGTACGTCCTTTCTCCGGGGGGTGTTTCTTCGGGGGTTTCTCCGGGGTGTTCTCTCCGGTGGGTGCTTGGTCCGGTGGGTGCTTGGTCCGGCAGGTGGTTTCCCGCTGAGGGTGTGTTCCCGCTGAGGGTGTGTTCCTGCTCAGGGTGTGTTCCTGCCGGGTGCGGGGGCTACTTGACGGTCACGCGGAGGATCTTGTCCTTGCCGTATCCGAGGTCACTGGTGCCGAGCCACAGTTCGTTCGTGCCGGGGACCTGGGCGACGGCGCGCAGTCGGCCGTACTTGCCGGCGTAGAAGGAGGTCTTCGTGCCGATGCGCTCGTTATCGATCGGCAGGCGCCACAGCCGCTGGCCGCGCAGTGCGGACATGTACAGGACGTTGTTCACGACGGCGAGCTGCGCGGGCACAGCCTGCTCCGGCGCAAAGGTGGCCTTCGGGTTGGTCATGCCCTTGACGTTGCAGGAGCCCTCACAGCCGGGCCAGCCGTAGTTGGCGCCTTTCTTGATCAGGTTGACCTCGTCCCACGTCTGTTCGCCGATCTCCGCCGACCACAGTCGGCCCTTGCGGTCCCAGACCAGCCCCTGCGGGTTGCGATGGCCGTAGCTGTAGATGTGGTTGCCGAACGGGTTGCCGGGAGCCGCGGCGCCGGTCTTGGTGATCCGGAGGATCTTTCCGTTGAGCGAGCCCTTGTCCTGCGCGAGCTTCGGCTGCAGGGCGTCGCCGGTCGCTACGTAGAGGTATCCGTCCGGGCCGAAGGCGATCTTGCCGCCGTTGTGGTCCCCGCCGCGCCTGATGCCGGTGAGGATCGGCTTGTAGTTGCTGAGCGAGGTGCCGTTGTAGTCCATCCTGACGACACGGGTCTCGTTCTGCGTGGTGTGCATGAAGAACACCCGCTTGTCCGTGGTGCCGTTCCAGGTCGGCGACGGGGCGACGCCCAGCAGCCCGCCGGCGCCCTGCTCATAGGGCTCGGGGACCGTGTACGGCACCTCGCCGACCCGCTTCTTGGTGCCGTTCCGGTCGAGGCGGTAGACCTGGTAGTCGAGACGTTCGGTCACCAGCGCGGAGCGTCCGTTCGGCATGAAGGTGATGCCCCAGGGCGTCTGCCATCCCGTGGACAACGTGGTGACACCGGCCGGTGCGCCGCCGTCGGCGGCGGTGACGGAAGCCGTGGCAGCGGCGGCACTGGACGGCACCGCGGCCGCAGGCGCCGGCTGCGCCAGGCCGGCCGCCAGCAGCGCGGCCGCAGCGGCGAGCGAGGCTATGCCGAACCGGGATGGATGCCGCAGGGAGCGGCCGGGATCTGTCATGTCGACACCCTTCGTCGTTCCTCGAGTGAGCCGTCGTGGCGGGGCGTGTTCACGCCTGCGAAAAGCAGGGGACCTCCAGGGAGCCGCTCCGCTCTGCAACTGAATCTTCACGAAGCGCAACCGACCTGCCACTCGTATGAGCCACGGAGGTGAGGGAGCCTCGAGGCGTGGGCGTGGGGACCGACGAGTAAGATCCCTCCCCTGTGCCGACAACCGGGGGGAACGCGCGCATGGAGCACCTGCTTCACGACGACCCGTCGTGGATCGGGCCGTACGCAGTGCTGGCCGCGGTCGACGAAGTTCATGAACGACCGCGAACACCCGATCGCCGTTACCTCGCCCGCAGCGCGGACGGCCGGCGCACGGTGACGGTCCGCGTCCCGCACCCCGGCACGGATCCGGCCCGCTGGACCGCCGAGGCACTGAGCGCCCGGCAGCTGCCCCTGCCCGGCTTCGCGCCCGTGACCGAGGTGGACGGGTCCGGGACTCTCCCCTGGTCCGCGAGCCCGTACGTTCCCGTGCTCCCGCTGCCGGCCGCGCTCACCGCACACGGCGGTCCCCTGCCGGAGGCCGTCGTGCGGGCCCTGGGTGCGGCCCTGGCCTCGGCGCTGGCCGCGGCGCACGCGCAGGGTGTGACCCACGCGGGCGTGTCACCGGCCGCCGTGCTGCTCGGTGCCGACGGGCCGCAACTGACCTGCTTCGGGGCGGTGCGGGCGGCGGGCCCGGACGGTTCGCAGCGTCTGGGGGCGCCGGGGCTGGACCCGGGATGTCTGGCCCCGGAACAGGCCCAGGGAGGTCGTCCACGGCCGCTCGGCGACGTCTACGCCCTGGGTGCGGTGCTGGCGTACGCGAGCACCGGGCACACCGTCCCGGAGCGGGACGAGCTTCCGGCGTCCCTGCGTGACCCGATCACGGCCTGTCTGTCCCGTGACGCGGCCCGCCGGCCCACGGCGGCCGACCTCTCGGCCACGCTCATACCCCCCGCGGGACACTCGCCCACCGGACACTCGGCTTCGGGACACTCGCCCACCGGACACTCGGCCTCGGGACACGCGGCCTCAGCACACTCGGCCTCGGGACACGCGGACTCGGCACACTCAGCCTCGGGACGCGCGGCATCGGCACACGCGGCTTCGGAGCACGCGGCCTGGCGGCCCCCAGCCTCGGGAGCCCCGGCGGCCTCGGGGCAGACGCCCGGCGCACCCGTGCCCACGGTGCTCGACGGCTCGCACCCGGCCGCCGACGCCGCCTGCCCGCCGTCGTTCCCGCTACCGCCATCGCTACCGCTCCCGGCATCGGTCGTCGCCGCCCTCGCCCGCCAGTCGGCGAGCGTCCTCGCGGCGCAACTGCCCGAGCGCGTCGCGGACGTGGGGCGATCGTGATGTTCTCTCCCCTGGCGCACGACGACCCCGAGCAGCTGGGCACCTACCGCCTCGTCGCCCGCCTCGGCAGCGGCGGGATGGGCACCGTCTACCTGGGCCGCTCGGACACCGGCCGGATCGCCGCCGTGAAGACCATGCACGCCCGCACGGCCGCCGATCCCGTCCTGCGTACCCGCTTTCGTCTGGAGACCGATGCCGCCCGGGTCATCGGCGGTCACCACGGCGCCCGGGTCTTCGACGCCGACACGGTCCGCGAAACGCCCTGGCTGGCCACGGAGTACGTCATCGGTCCGCCCCTCGACGACGCCGTCCGGCTCGGCGGACCGCTGCCGGAACCGGCGGTCCGCGCGCTCGGTTCCCTCCTGTGCGCGGCTCTGGGCCGGCTGCACGACTCGGACGTCGTCCACCGTGACCTCAAGCCGTCCAACATCATGCTGACGGCCGACGGCCCCAAGGTCATCGACTTCGGCATCGCCCGGGCGATCGGGGACGACCGCCTGACCCGGGCCGGAGCGGCCGCGGGCACGCCCGCCTTCATGTCGCCCGAGCAGGCGACGGGAGGGGAACACACCGCGGCCGGGGACGTGTTCGCGCTGGCAGGTGTGCTGGTCCACGCGGCGACGGGGCGGGGCCCGTTCGGAGTCGGGCAGGCCGCCGACCTGCTGTACCGGGTGCGGTACGCGGAACCGGACCTGACCGGGGTGCCCGCGGCCCTCGTCCCCCTCCTGCGGCCCTGCCTCGACAAGGACCCGCGGCAGCGCCCCACGACGGCTCGGCTGCGCTCCCGACTCGGCGGAGACGAAGGTGACTTCGCGAGCCTCCTGCCGCAGCCGCTGCTCACCGACATCGCCCGGCGCGCCACCGAGGTCTGGCGGGTCGAACCCCGGCGTCTTCCGCCCCCGGCCGGCCATGCCGTCGCCGACACCGTCCCCGAGGGCGAGCGTACGGGGCCTTCCCGCCGCCGGCTGCTGGCCCTCGGCGGGGGCACCGTCCTCGGCGTGGCCGCGGCCGGAGCGGGCGCCTGGGCCTGGCTCGGCGATCGCAGCGGCGGCACCCCCGCGCGCCCCGGGCCGTCCCGGTCCGCCGAACCCGCCTGGGACCTGCTCTGGCAGGTGACGGCCGACTACTCCGACCCGCTCGTTCCGCCGACGCCGCTGCTGCTCGACCGGCTCGTGGTCGTCGGGGAGTACGACGTCAAGGGCCTGGACCCCCGGACGGGCAAGGCACTGTGGCCGGACCCCTCCGTCTGGTTCGGGCGCCGCTCGGCCACCGACGGCAAGCGGATCCACACCCTCGACTACACCGCGGACGAAGCCGCTCCGCTGTCCCTGTGCCCGGTCGACCCGGCCGACGGGAAGACCGGGGATCCGCTGCTCCGGCTGAAGGACCTCAACGGCGGCCTGTACGGCACCCAGCTCCTGTGCGCCACGGGCAGCGCCGTCTACGCGGTCGGCGGCCGTGGCCCCCAGCCGTCCGGCTCGGGAGGAAACAACTCCTTCCACAAGGACCAGACCTGGCACCTGCTCGCTCTGGACCTCCGTGGCCGCCGGAAGGTGTGGGACGTCCCGCTCCCCGCACGGCCCGACCGGTCCGAGCGGCTGCACGTCCTGTCGGCCCAGGTGTCCGGCGACCGGCTCGTCCTCGTCCAGCAGTCGGCCGACGGCGCGACCGAGCTGGTCGTGCGCAGCACCCGCACCGGACAACTGCTGTGGAGCCGGCCGCTCGACAGCGAGCAGCCCGCGTTCGGCCGGGCCCACCTGGCCGTCGACGACCGGTACGTGTACCCGTCGGCGGGCCGGCTCCTCGCCCTCGACCTGAACGACGGCAAGACCGCCTGGCAGTACGACAACGGCCGGTCCGGAGCCGGGTTCAGCCCCGCGGCCGTCAAGAACGGGGTGGTGTACGCGGTGCGGGCGGGCCGCGGAATCGTCGCCGTCGACGCCCGCAGCGGCGAGCAGCGCTGGGCCGAGAAGTCGGGCGATGCCGGCTCCGCGGACCTCGACGCACCCCCGGTGATCGGGATCGCGTACGTGTACCGCAAGGCCTCGGCCGGACTGGCGGCCACCGAACTGGCCGACGGCGCCACGACCCGGCCCGTCAAGGCCGCCGCCAAAGCCCGCTACTTCGCCCACGAACCCTCCCGCCGGCTCATCGCCCTGGGCGAGCAGTACGCGGCCGGCTACCCACTCCTCTGAGACGCGGAAAGCAGCATCGGACATGAAGCCTCTGGACACCGGAGATCCGATCCGGCTCGGGCCCTACCGGCTCCTCGGCGTGCTCGGCGAAGGCGGCATGGGCAAGGTCTACTTCGGCCAGGACCGCACCGGAGGCATGGCCGCCGTGAAGGTGCTGCACCGGCATCTCGCGGACGACCCCGAACTCGTCCGGCGCTTCCTGCGCGAGGCCCGGATGGCCCAGGCGGTCAGCAGCCCGGGCGTGGCCCGTGTGCTGGACACCCAGACCGAGGGCGGCCGCCTCTGGATCGCGGCCGAATTCCTCAGCGGCCCGACCCTCGAAGAGGCCGTCGCCACCCACGGCCCCCTCGACGAGAACGCCGTGCGGGCCCTCGCCGCCTCCCTGGCGAGCGCCCTGGAGCACATCCACGCCGCGGGCCTGGTGCACCGCGACCTGAAGCCCGCCAACGTGGTGCTCACCTCGAGGGGCCCGCGCGTCATCGACTTCGGCATAGCCCGTCCCGAGCACGGCCTCACCCTCACCACCACCGGGCAGGTGCCGGTCACCCCGGGGTACGGCGCGCCGGAACAGGTCCTGGGCCACCGCGTCGGCCCGGCCGCCGACGTCTTCTCCCTCGGCGCGCTCCTGATCCACGCGGCGAGCGGACAGCGCGCATACGACGGGGCACACATCGCCGCCGTGCAGTACGAGGTCGTCCACGGCACGCCCCGCACGGACCGCGTCCCGCCTTCCCTCCAGGCCCTGATCGGCCCCTGTCTGGCCAAGGACCCGGCGCACCGGCCCAGCCCGGCCGCGATCGCCCAGGCGTTCGCCCCGCCGCGCGGCACCGAGCGCGTGTGGCGCCAGGGGCCCGTCGCCGCGGACATCCGGCGACGGGAACGCGACCTGCACGAACTGACCACCCTGCCCGGAGCCACCGTGCCGGGCGGCCTCCCCCGGCGTCGCCTGCTGACGGCCCTCGCGGTCGGCGGTCCGGTCGCGCTCGCCGGGGCGGGCGGTGCCGCCTGGTGGTTCTGGCGGAAGAACCCCAGCGGCCCCTTCGACGTCCCACCCGCCGCACCGACCCCCACGGCCCGGCTGCTGTCGGCGGCCAAGGGCGACTACGTCCTCGGGCAGGCACCCGCCCCGCTCTGGAACCGGCCGTCCGCCCGCGGCACCGACACGCCCGCCCCGCTGCCCGTACGCGACGTCCTGATCGTCGGAGACCCCAAGGGCGGCATCACGGCACACAGCGTCGTCGACGGGAAACCGCGCTGGTCCGCGCCCCAAGCAGTGGCGGTACGCCGTTTCGTCTCACTCTCCGACCGGCTGATAGCCGCCGCCGACCGCCATGGCACGTTGCTGACCTTCGTCGCGTCCACCGGCGAACCCAGGTGGACGGCGCCCGCGAACGCCTCCTGCCTCCTCGCGGCCGACGCCGAGGCGGTCTACGTCGTCACCGACGACGGCCGGCTGCGCAGCGTGGGCCGCTCCGACGCGAGGATCCGCTGGACCGCGAAGCCCGGTGCCGGCCTCGGTGCGACGGGCACGGCACGGGGCGTCGTGTCCCGGGGCGTCCTGGCCGTCGCCACGGACGCGGGGGACGTCCTCGCCGTCGACACGCGCACCGGCCGCACGGTGTGGGTTCTGCGCGATCAGGCCGACGACAGGCCGAGGCTCGCCGTATCGGGCGGGACCCTGTTCGTGAGCGGCAGCCCGTACTTCACGGCCCGTGACATCACCCACGGCAAGCAACTGTGGCGCCCGGACCTGCGACGCCGCGACGGCACGAAGGTCTTCTGGGGCCCTTCCGTGATCCACGGACCGTATGTCTTCGCGGCCGCGCTCGGATCGCCGCTCCGCTTCGACATCAAGGGCGGGAAACAGAGCGGCTGGCTCTACGACCTCCAGCTCGCGCGCGACCCGTTCGGGCCGCTGGTGGTCCAGGGCAACGGCTTCTGGTCCGTCGCCGTCAATGCGAAGGAGGGCGAGATCAACGTCCTCAACGTGGCCGACGGTCCGCTCCCCGGCATCGAAAGCGATCCCGACTCCAACCTGAGCAAGACCACCTGGAACTTCCGCATCATCAAGAACCCGAGGGACTACTGGATGACGGCCGACGGCAACCGGGTCTTCCTCGTGGACGGAAACTCCCTCACGGCACTACCGACCTTCTGACCCACCGACACCGAACACGCCCCCACTCGCATCAGCGGGCCGCCCCCCGACCACACCCCAGAGTTTCCATGGTCGCCGAAAAATAGACCCGCATAAACTTTTCGATGTCCTTGCGGTGAGCACGATCAACCGAGTTGAAGTTTTTCAACAGGAGCGTGAGGGTGAAATAGGAACCGATATCGGTTCTGCACTCCGCAGTGGAAATTGCGCCGTCGTTCCCGATGGCCGTCTCATAGTCGGTGTCGAGGCGAGCGGGCTCCTTGATGCTGGAAACCGAGTTGACGGACTGCGCGATCTCGTATGGGTCGATCGCGTCAGGGTGCCAAGCGAACCGCATGGCGAGGACGTTCTTGCCGTCCACGAAGACTTGGCACCAGGACGACGGCTGTGGCTTGCGGCGATGGACCTGGTTCCGCTCGGTGACCTTACCGCCCGGTTGCAGTAGCGGCTCGGAGAGAATCGGACTGACCTTGGTACCGCACAGGGATGTTGGCGGCTTCGCATCACCGTTTCGATTTGCGTACCAAACACCAGTCCCGACCACCAAGGCCAGTGCCACTACAGGCAAACCAATCCAGAGAGGACGCATCATTTGCTGGCCTCACCCGACATACCCCGGCCGTGGGCAATTCCAGCTTCCGCAGACTTTTCCACAAGATCCTGTCGAACATAAGACGCTTCACTGCCGGAGCCATGCACTCGATTCCATTCTTGAGCGAGTGCAGTCAGTTGCCCATTCCTGCTCTGATAGCTCGCGACATTTTCGCGGCTCTGCCGATCATCCAACCTCCGCTGTTCGTCCTGCAACCACTTGTCCGTGACGTAATCAAACCCTTCCTGGACATCATCACTGACTGCCGGAATAAAACTGATGGCCTTGTCGAAGAGTGGCTTCATCTTGAAATCTGCGGTCTTAGGGTCTCCCTGGGCCTGAATCCGCGCCTCCTCCAGGAAGCCGACGGTCCGTCCGGCGCGGATGAGGGACTCCGTCGACTTCGATCGGTCCTCGTGAACCTGCGAGACCATCGCCTGGTTCAACCCCCCGTTCAACGTGCCGTAAGCATCCTTGTCCTTCGACACCTGCTTGACGACCTCGAAGAGTTGGTCCTGTTTCAGAGGGGAACGCACGATGTCGACCTCGCTCATGGAGGCATGCACAGTCCCCCCGTGGTTGACGAGGATGTTGGCCACCGGCTGTCGCAGTGACGGTGGGAACTTGTCGCCCTTGTCGGCCAGATGGCTCAGTGCCGACTTGAAGACCGCGTCGTTCTGCTTGGTGTGGGCCACATAGTGTGCGTGCTTGTCCGACGGGTCGATCCCCGTCGTCGCCGCCTGCAGAGCCTTACCGAAGCCCGCGCGGTCGTCCGCGTCCAGGCCGGCCGTGTACGTGCCGGCCTTGGGGCCCTCGTGTTCGTGGACGACGACGTTCCAGTCCCGTTCCTTCATGAGGTACTTCATGCGGGCCTCGGAACCGAGATAGTCCGCCGCGGCGTGCGGGTCGCGGCTCATGATGCCCAGCGCGCCGTCCACGGGGTCGTTGGCGAACCATCCTCCGTGCTTTCCGCTGTACTCGGTCTTGAGCTGCCAGATCCCCGGCTCCCGCTTCTCCGCCGCGATCATGTCGTCCGTCAGATCGGCAAGCATCTGCGGCGCATACCCGTGCCCCCGCTCCATCAGCGTCACCAGCGACTGATATCCCACAGCCTTGTCCAGGCGCTCACCCTGCACATCCGTCGCATAGTGCCCGGGACCCGCATGCCGCATCCCGGCGCGCCACCGCTGGTACCAGGCCGAGTCCGTATCCCGTGTCGCCGTCGCGAGTGTGTCCGCCAGGCCCGTCTGGATCGTCGCGTACGCGTGCGCCGCCGGCCCGCCCCGCGCATGGATCAGGTCGTTCAGCTCGTTCGTCAGGCCGATCGTGCCCGCCGCGCCCAGGTCGTCCAGCAAGGTGCGGGAGAACGCCTCGCCGTCGGAGTTGTCGCGGAACACCCGTTCCAGTTCCGCCAGTTCACGCCGGGACGGGTGGCCGCCGCGGCGCAGCTTCTCCAGCGTCCCCTCCGCCTCCAGCGCCTCGTACTTCTCGACGTCCCCGATCGCCGCGCCGTTGAAGCCCCGGCCCCCGACCAGCGGATCCGAGTCCACGACGGCCGCCTTCAGCGCGACCCGGACGCCGGTGTCCGCGTCCGTGACATCCCGTACGGCCCTGTCGATCCGGTCCTGCCAGGCCCGGACCGCGGACTCGTCGCGCGGCCGGTCGCGCATCCCGTCGGCGTGGTCGGGGTGCACGCTCACCAGGCCGCGGCCCGAGACCCGCATGCCGGCCGCCACCGCCTCCCGGTGCGCCGCCGTCAACCGGCCCTTCAATTCCACGAATTGCGCGTGCGCGTCCCGCAGCAAGGAGGCGATCGCCTTCGCCTCCGTCTGCGCGTACTGGAATTCCTTGAGCGTGACGTCGAAGCGCCCGTGGGCGGCCTCCCTGCTCATGCCCCTCCAGGCGGGCCCGAGGGTGATGCCGTACACATCGCGGCGGTAGGCCCTCTCCTGCTTCGCGAACTCGCCCGCCATGCCCTCCCAGCGCTCGGCCGCGGTCGTGAGTGCGGAGAGGTCGGTGATCATGATTTCGTGGTACGTCGGCATCCCGGTCGCCCCCGCTCAGTACAGGTCCAGCGCCGACAGCTGCCGCAGCTGCGAGCCGACGGCCAGGTCCGTGCTCGTCAGCACCGTGTTCGCGCTGCCCAGGTAGTCCTTCTCCGCGCCCAGCCGGTCCATCAGGTTCTTGACCTGGTCGCCCCAGGTCTCGTGGGCCCTCCGCAGTGCGGCCGAGGTCTGCCAGCCGTCCCCGTCCCGCGCGCCGAACGCCTTCACCGCCGCCTCGGTCTCGCCGTCCGCCCATGCCCCGGCCCCGCGGGTGCCCGACTCGATGTGGTCCCCCACCGCCTTCGCCGCCGCCCGCTTCTGAGCAGGTGAGGACGCAAACCCTCGCGCCCCCGCACCGCCGACCAGACCTCCCACAGCCCGCCCCTCCCCAGTACTACCGCCGTCGGATCCGCCCTCCACAGCTTCAACCGGTGGGTGCCGATCTTCGTCACGGTGTGTTCCGGGGCATCGCGTTGACGTCGTCCGGCGCGGTCCGGGTCGTCACGGGGGGGGCAACGAGCCGCGGGAACGCGAAGAGGCCCGTACGACCGAAGTCGTACGGGCCTCTCCGACAGCTACCAGGTCAGAGACCCGGGCCTGGTCAGTTCAAGATCACTTGCTGATCTTGGTGACCTGGCCGGCGCCCACGGTCCGGCCACCCTCACGGATGGCGAACTTCAGGCCCTCTTCCATGGCGACGGGCTGGATGAGCTCCACCTTCATCTCGGTGTTGTCACCCGGCATGACCATCTCGGTGCCCTCGGGGAGGGTCACGACGCCGGTCACGTCCGTCGTACGGAAGTAGAACTGCGGACGGTAGTTGTTGAAGAACGGCGTGTGGCGGCCACCCTCGTCCTTGGAGAGGATGTAGGCCTGCGCCTCGAACTCGGTGTGCGGGGTGACCGAGCCCGGCTTGATGATGACCTGGCCGCGCTCGACGTCCTCGCGCTTGATGCCACGGAGGAGCAGACCGACGTTCTCACCGGCCTGGCCCTCGTCGAGCAGCTTGCGGAACATCTCGATGCCGGTGACCGTGGTGGTGGTCTTCTCCTGCTTGATGCCCACGATGTCGACGGTCTCGTTGACCTTCAGGACACCACGCTCGATACGGCCGGTGACGACCGTACCGCGACCGGTGATCGTGAAGACGTCCTCGATCGGCATCAGGAACGGCTTGTCGACGTCACGCTCGGGCTGCGGGATGGACTCGTCGACGGCCTTCATCAGCTCGAGGACGGTCTGGGTCCACTCCGGGTCACCCTCGAGCGCCTTCAGCGCGGAGACCTTGACGACCGGCAGGTCGTCGCCCGGGAACTCGTACTCGGAGAGGAGCTCACGGACCTCGAGCTCGACGAGCTCCAGGATCTCCTCGTCGTCCACCATGTCGGCCTTGTTCAGGGCGACGACGATGTACGGAACGCCGACCTGGCGGGCCAGGAGCACGTGCTCCTTGGTCTGCGGCATCGGGCCGTCGGTGGCGGCGACCACCAGGATCGCGCCGTCCATCTGCGCGGCACCGGTGATCATGTTCTTGATGTAGTCCGCGTGACCCGGGCAGTCGACGTGGGCGTAGTGACGCGCCTCGGTCTGGTACTCGACGTGCGCGATGGAGATGGTGATACCGCGCTGACGCTCTTCGGGCGCCTTGTCGATGTTGTCGAACGCGGTGGCCTCGTTCAGGTCCGGGTACGCGTCGTGCAGCACCTTGGTAATGGCGGCCGTGAGGGTCGTCTTACCGTGGTCGATGTGACCGATGGTGCCGATGTTGACGTGCGGCTTAGTCCGCTCGAACTTCGCCTTCGCCACTGGGGTCCTCCTGTGGAGTGGTTCTGTACGCCTTACTTCATCGGCGCCAGGTGATCTTTGCTGGAAAGCCCGGAACCCGGGGCAAACATCCAGGAATGTGGGTGTTTGCCCCTTGAGGCTCCGGAGTCAAGCCTAAAGCGTGCGAACGCGGTGCGTTACTCGCCCTTGGCCTTCGCGATGATCTCCTCGGCGACGTTCCGCGGAACCTCGGCGTAGGAGTCGAACTGCATCGAGTAGCTCGCGCGACCCGACGTCTTGCTACGGAGGTCGCCGACGTAGCCGAACATCTCCGACAGGGGCACGAGGCCCTTGACGACGCGGGCACCGGCCCGCTCCTCCATGGCCTGGATCTGGCCACGGCGGGAGTTGATGTCGCCGATGACCTCACCCATGTAGTCCTCGGGCGTGGTGACCTCGACGGCCATCATCGGCTCGAGCAGCACGGGGCTGGCCTTGCGCGCGGCCTCCTTGAAGGCCTGCGAACCGGCGATCTTGAAGGCGAGCTCGGAGGAGTCGACCTCGTGGTAGCCACCGTCGATCAGCGTGACGCGCACGCCGGTCATCTCGTAGCCCGCGAGGATGCCGAACTGCATGGCCTCCTGAGCACCGGCGTCCACCGAAGGGATGTACTCCTTCGGGATACGGCCACCGGTCACCTTGTTCACGAACTCGTACGAGGCGTCGCCGCCCTCGATGGGCTCGATCGCGATCTGCACCTTGGCGAACTGACCGGTACCACCGGTCTGCTTCTTGTGGGTGTAGTCCACGCGCTCGACGGCCTTGCGGATCGTCTCGCGGTACGCGACCTGCGGCTTGCCGACGTTGGCCTCGACCTTGAACTCACGGCGCATACGGTCGACCAGCACCTCGAGGTGCAGCTCACCCATACCACCGATGATGGTCTGGCCGGTCTCCTCGTCCGAGTGGACCTGGAAGGACGGGTCCTCCTCGGCCAGGCGCTGGATCGCGACGCCCAGCTTCTCCTGGTCGCCCTTCGACTTGGGCTCGATGGCGACCTGGATGACCGGCGCCGGGAAGTCCATGGACTCCAGGATCACCGGCTGCTTGTCGTCGCACAGCGTCTCACCGGTCGTGGTCTGCTTCAGACCCATGACGGCGATGATGTCGCCGGCGCCCACCGAGTCGATCTCCTCACGCTTGTTCGCGTGCATGCGGTAGATCTTGCCGATGCGCTCCTTCTTGCCCTTGACGGAGTTCAGCACCGCGGTGCCGGACTCCAGGCGGCCCGAGTAGACCCGGACGAAGGTGAGCTTGCCGAGGTGCGGGTCGCTCATGATCTTGAACGCCAGAGCCGACAGCGGCTCCTCGTCGGACGGCTTGCGCTTGACGACCGTCTCCGGGTCCTTGACGTCGTGGCCCTCGATGGCTTCGACGTCCAGGGGGGAGGGGAGGTAGCGCACGACCGCGTCGAGCAGGGGCTGGACGCCCTTGTTCTTGAACGCGGTGCCGCAGAACACCGGGGTGACCGTGGTGTCCTTGGACTTGCCGGACGCGATGGTGATGCGACGGATCGCGGCGTACAGCTGCTCCACGGAAGGCTCGGTGCCCTCCAGGTACAGCTCCATGATCTCTTCGTCGTTCTCGGCCACGGCCTCGAGCAGCTTGCCGCGGTACTCCTCGGCAGCCTCGGCGTGCGTGTCCGGGATGTCGACGACGTCGTACATCTCGCCCTTGGTGGCTTCGGCGGACCAGACGAACGCCTTCATCGTCACCAGGTCGACGACGCCCTTGAAGTCGGCCTCGGCACCGATCGGGAGCTGCATCACGATCGGCTGAGCGCCCAGGCGGTCAGAGATCATGTCGACGCAGCGGTGGAACTCGGCACCGGTCCGGTCGAGCTTGTTGACGAAGCAGATACGCGGAACGCCGTAACGGTCCGCCTGACGCCACACCGTCTCGGACTGGGGCTCAACGCCGGCGACGCCGTCGAACACCGTCACGGCACCGTCGAGCACACGCAGGGAGCGCTCCACCTCGACGGTGAAGTCGACGTGGCCCGGCGTGTCGATGATGTTGATGGTGTGGTCGACGTCTTCCAGCGGCCAGTGGCAGGTGGTGGCAGCAGAGGTGATCGTGATGCCACGCTCCTGCTCCTGCTCCATCCAGTCCATGGTGGCAGCGCCGTCGTGGACCTCACCGATCTTGTACGAAACGCCGGTGTAGAACAGGATCCGCTCGGTGGTGGTCGTCTTGCCCGCGTCGATGTGGGCCATGATGCCGATGTTGCGCACCTTGGCCAGGTCAAGCGAAGTGGTAGCCATAAGGCTTCAGTCTTCTCTCGGTCTCGATGTGGACTGCGACTACCAGCGGTAGTGCGCGAAGGCCTTGTTGGACTCGGCCATCTTGTGCGTGTCCTCGCGCTTCTTGACGGCCGCACCGAGGCCGTTCGAAGCGTCGAGAAGCTCGTTGAGCAGACGCTCGGTCATGGTCTTCTCGCGACGGGCGCGGGAGTACCCGACGAGCCAGCGCAGCGCGAGCGTGTTGGCGCGACCGGGCTTGACCTCGATCGGAACCTGGTACGTCGCACCACCGACACGGCGGGACTTGACCTCGAGGGTCGGCTTGATGTTCTCGAGAGCACGCTTGAGCGTGATGACCGGGTCGTTGCCGGTCTTCTCGCGCAGGCCCTCCATGGCGCCGTAGACGATGCGCTCGGCGGTGGAGCGCTTGCCGTTCAGCAGCACCTTGTTGATCAGGGAGGTCACCAGAGGAGAACCGTAGACCGGGTCGATGATGACCGGGCGCTTCGGGGCGGGGCCCTTACGAGGCATTCTTACTTCTCCTTCTTGGCGCCGTAGCGGCTGCGGGCCTGCTTGCGGTTCTTGACACCCTGGGTGTCGAGCGAACCACGGATGATCTTGTAGCGAACACCCGGCAGGTCCTTCACACGGCCGCCGCGCACGAGCACGATGGAGTGCTCCTGCAGGTTGTGTCCCTCACCCGGAATGTAAGCGGTGACCTCGATCCCGCTGGTCAGACGCACACGCGCGACCTTACGCAGGGCCGAGTTCGGCTTCTTCGGGGTGGTCGTGAACACACGCGTGCAGACGCCACGACGCTGAGGGGAACCCTCGAGTGCGGGCGTCTTGTTCTTCTCGACCTTGTCCTGCCGGCCCTTGCGGACCAGCTGCTGGATCGTAGGCACTACTTCTCCGGTTTCTGTGTGCCGATAGGTACAGCTAACCTGGAACTTCGCCGACCCACGCGGTCGGGTGTGTCGAATCCGGCGAACCTTTGCCGCGAGGCGAAAAGGGCGCAGATTACGGTGGCCGGTGACGGCTCGCAGTGCGGTGTGAAGGCACGCACCAGAGCCAGGGCACACCCCAGGCACAAGGTCTGAGCGTACCTACCTCACGGACTTCGGTCAAAACAAATGGAGCGGGCCCCGACACGCCGGACTTCTCACCTCGCCACCTGCGCCGACGCCCACCCGCCCCGGACCGCCCGGCCGTCGGCGCCACGCCGTGCCCCGGCGTCACCGCCCTGCTCCGGAGGGTTTCCGGATCAGACGTTGATCGTTTCGCGTCTTTGGCCGAATTGTGCTCTTTCGTGGCCGTGCGATGTGCGCTTTCAGTACGTTGATCCGTCCGTCGAGGCACGGACGGACGAATCGGGGGGCGACCATGACGAGGGCGGCGGTGCACTCACCTGACGACGGAGGCCTGGACGACCGGGTGCCCTTCCTGGCACGGCTGGAGGGGGAGGACCGCTCGGCGCTGCTGGCGTTCGGCCATGAGCTGGCCTTCTCACCCCGCATGGTGCTCATCCACCAGCACGAGCCCTCCTCGCACGTCCTGTTCCTGGTGCACGGCTGGACCAAGGTCACGGCCTCCGCGGCCAACGGCTACGAGGCCCTGCTCGCCCTGCGCGGCCCCGGCGACATCGTCGGCGAGTCGGCGGCGCTCACGGGGCGCCCGCGGTCGGCGACGGTGACCGCCCTGGAGCCGGTGCGTGCGGTCGCCGTGGAGCACGAGCGGTTCCGGGCCTTCCTCGGCCGCTCCCCCGCCGTGTCCTTCGCCCTCCTCGGCCTGACCGCGGACCGCACGCGCGCGGCCGACCGGCGCCGGCTGGAATTCGCGTCGATGAACGTGCGGGAGCGTTTCGCCGTGCTGCTCCTGGACCTGGCCCGCACCCACGGCCGCCGCACGGCGGCGGGCATCGAGCTGGCCGTGCCGCTGAGCAAGCAGGAGCTGGCGGGATCGGTGGGCGCGTCACGGGAGATGGTGCAGCGGCTGCTCAAGGAGCTCCGGGACAAGGAAGCGGTCGTCACCGGGCGCCGCACGTTGCTGATCCGGCGGCCGGACATCCTGCGCCGCATCGCCGGGACGGGCCCGGCCCCGGGAATCCCGTCACCGCCGGGACCGCGCGAGGCATGAGCAGGCCCTGAGCAGGGCCCGCAAGGCCTGAACAGGGCCCGAGCAGGAACCCGGAGCCCTGGCCCGAGCACGGCCCCGTGCAGGGGCATGAGCAGGCCCTGAGCGGGCCCCGAGCAGGGCCCCCGCCCCCGTATCCCCCGCCCCATGAGCCCTTCTGTGCACACGGTCACACTCCGAGTGCGTCATCCGCCCTCACCGCTCCCCTCCCGCGAGCGCCACGCTGCTGCCCGGCACCGCACAACCCCGCGAGAGGCGACCATGACCCACCCCGTGAGCCGCACGATCCTGCTGCTGGACATCGAGAGGTTCAGCGACCGGGACGACGTCGAGCAGGCGTATCTGCGGCGCATGCTCTACGACATCACCGACCGCACCCTGGAGAGTGCCGGCATCGACGAGACGGTGCGGCTGCGGGCCGACCGCGGGGACTCGGTGATGGAGCTGATCGATGCGGGCGCGCCCGTGACCCAGCTGCTGCGGGCCCTGCTCACCGAGGTGCCGGTGCAACTGCGCGCGGTCAACCGGATGGCGTCCAGTTCCGCGCAGATCCGGCTGCGCGGGGTCGTCGCCTCGGGCTGGGTCGCCGTCGACGAGCGCGGCGGCTGGGTCGGCTCCGACCTGAACCACGCCTGCCGGCTGCTGGACGCCCGGCTCCTGCGCGCCGCCCTGAAGGAACGCTCCGACGACTTCGCGCTGTGCGTCTCGGACGCCCTGTACAGCGGGGTCGTACGGCACGACCACCCCGGCGTACCGGCCGACGAGTTCCACGCCGTGACGGTGGACAGCAAGAACGGCCCACTGCGTGCCTGGCTGCACGGCCCGGTGCCGGCCTGCGCGGCGGGCGAGGACCACGGTGACACGGGGGCGGGGGAGGCGTCGGGCGGTTCGGGGGACCGC